>JBHIBM010000198.1:0-4466 GCA_046759085.1 Candidatus Zixiibacteriota bacterium | reverse complement strand
GATATACTGTGCGCCCCAATAGACGAGAATATACGTCGCAACATACATGAAAATCCCGGTAACACATATGCGAAAGCACGTGGACGGATCTTTAGGGAAACGAGCCTTTTGCACTTTGGCGATCAAAAAGAGCACCAAGGAAGCGATGACGAAGCGTATTCCCGCCGACAGAAAAGGGGGGAAATCCTCCAGTCCGATCTTTATCCCCAGCCAGGTGGAACCCCAGATGAGACACAGGAGGGCTACCAGCGAAAAGTTGACCAAATCGCCATTCCTTTAAGACGATCCTACAGTCTTAAAACAGAAGTCTCTCAATTTTAGAAACAGAAGGTAAGGGCTTGAACTCCTTCGGTCAACCTCAAACTCGAAAGTGTAGCTTCACCTCCGGATTGACCTCAAGACCATTATGCAAGTCCAGGGGCCGTGAAGGGAAGGCACTTCAGTTTTTTCAGCAAAAAGAGGCCCCAGGAAATGTTCCCGGGGCTTGGTGGTTATCGGGGAGAAGCTGACTTGCATCAGGCGGCCAGGTTCTTGATGATGTTGCTCGCAAACTGGGAGGTTGAGACTTTGGTCGCTCCCTTCATCTGGCGGTGGAGGTCGTAGGTGACGGTCTTCTTCACTATAGTCTTCTCAATGCCGTTTACGACCAGATTCGCGGCCTCCTTCCAGCCGAGATACTCCAGCATCAAGACTGCCGAAAGGATCAAGGAGCCGGGGTTGACCATGTCTTTGCCCGCATACTTGGGTGCGGTTCCGTGGGTGGCCTCGAAGAGCCCCACATAGTCGCCGATGTTGGCGCCGGGCGCCATCCCCAGACCCCCCACCTGCGCGGCACAGGCATCGGAGAGATAATCCCCGTTCAGATTGGGGGTGGCGATGACGTCGTATTCATCGGAGCGAGTCAGAACCTGCTGGAACATGCTGTCGGCGATGCGGTCCTTGATCATAAGCTTTTTCTTCCACTTCCCGTTGCCGTGAGTCTTCCAGATTTTGTCGAGGCAGTCTTTGACCTCTTTGACGATCGGCCTCTGCTTCCCCTTGGGGAGACGGTCAAATCCGGGCTCGATCATGCGGGCGTTGTCTTCGAGGCTCAGCTTGGGGTTGGCCTCTTTGTTGCCCACTATCCAGGACTCCCGCTCGGTGACAATCTGTCTCCGGAACTCCTTTTTGGCGAGCTCGTAGCCCCAGTCTCTGAAGGCGCCCTCGGTGTATTTCATTATGTTGCCCTTGTGTACCAGGGTGACGGATCTGCGTTTGTTGGTGAGGGCATACTGGATAGCTTTCCTGACCAGCCTCTTGGTGCCGGTTACCGAAATCGGTTTGATGCCCACACCGGAGTCAGTCCGGACTTTCGTTCCCATCCTCTGGTTTAAGAAGTTGATGACCTTTTTGACCTCCTTGCTGCCCTTGGGCCATTCGATTCCGGCATAGACATCCTCAGTGTTCTCACGGTAGATGACGACATTCATTTTCTCGGGATGGGTGACCGGCGAGGGAACCCCCTGGAAGTATCTGACCGGGCGGACACAGGCATAAAGATTCAGAGTCTGTCTGAGGGTGACGTTCAGGGAGCGATAACCTCCTCCCACCGGCGTGGTGAGAGGTCCCTTCAGGGCGACGATGAAGCCTTTGATGGCGTTGAACGTGTCCGGCGGTAAGACTTCACCATAGATGTCCATGGCCTTGTCGCCGGCGTAGATATCGAACCAGACGATTCTCTTTTTGCCACGATAGGCCTTTTCGACGGCGGCATCGACCACCCGGCGGCAGGCTCGCATGATGTCCGGCCCGATACCGTCACCTTCAATCACCGGGATTATGGGGTGATCCGGAATTCTCAGTTTGCCGTTTTTGACTGTTATGCGTTTGCCCTCTTTGGGGACAGTTAATTTTTTGAATTTGACCATCGGTCCTCCGCACGATATTTCAGTTTGTGATTCTTGTCACATGCTAACAGCCATATAATTAAAGTGGTCAGGACTCAAAAGGCAAGATGATTGTTGAGGTGAGAGCGCTGGGAGGTCGTTTTACGGGCAGGGGTTCAACGCCTGCCCGAGCAGGGGATCTCTATCTGCTTAATCTGTTCAATCAGTTGTGAGTTATCAGCGATGATGAATTTACCGCCCTGTATGCCGCCTCCGGGGCAGGAATGCCCCGGCTATGCCGAGGCGCTTATTCAATTTGAATAGGCTGGGCTTTCAAGCCCAGCAGCCATCTAGGCACACCGCAATGACCTGTTGGTATAAGCATACGGTTCGCATGTGACGCCCGTCCAATAACAAAGAAGTCACGGATGAGGGCATCTCGTACGAGCCGTATGGCCGTGACCAACAGTGCGTGGTGGCTTTTGGAAACCTGAAGGTTTCCGCTACATCATCTCCCACAATGTCCGTGGGGGATGTCGGTAACGATCAGCCGAGGTGGACTTCGTCGGGGAGCTCGTCGATGTCATCTTCTTGATAGGGGAAATGCTCCTTGAGCATCTGCCCCACCTCGGTTACGACCTCGCAGAGTCCCTCCTTGAATCTCTTTTCACGGAAAAAGGAACTCATCGTGCCAGCGAGTTCTTGCCATCTGCCCTCCGGGATGACCTCATTGATCCCGGTATCACCCCAGATTATGAAGCGCCGGGGTTTGACGACCAAAAGTATCAAAACCCCGTTGTCCAATTTGGTGTTCGTGATCCCCAGCTCCACGAACTGTTGATGGGCAAGGGTGCGCAAAGCTTCCTCCGGTTCGGTCTCTTTCAATTCCTTTGGAAAATCCTTGAAGACCGATACCCTTATCTCGCCGGAGGTGTCCAGTTCCGCAGCCTTTACGGCCTCCTTGACCTCTTCGAGCTTCTTTTTGTTTAGGATTGGCTTCACCATTTCACTCACCTCTTCTCATCTATTACCAGCCACCTGAAGCTCCGCCGCCACCGCCGCCGCCACCTCCAAAGCCACCGAAACCACCACCTCCACCAGAGCTGTGACCTCCAAAATCACCGCCGCCAATGAAAAATCCGTCGAAACGCCCACCCCAGAAGAGGCCTTTTCTTCTCCGAGATATACCACCAAAGATGCCGAAAATAACGGCGACAGCCAGAAATATCAGGAAAGGTATGGGATTTCCAGTTGTCCTTTTGCCGGGTATGGCATCATACTCCTCCTTGGCGGCTGACATCATAGCCTCCACCCCTCTGTTGATGCCTCCGGAGAAATTGCCGGCCTTGAATTCGGGAACGATGATGTTATTGATTATGCGTCCGGCGATGATGTCTGGGATGACCCCCTCCAGACCGTAGCCGACCTCGATTCTCAACCGGCGGTCGTCTTTAGAGACGACCAAAATGGCGCCGTTGTCCAGACCCTTTTGACCCACCTTCCATTTTTCCAGCACTCTGATAGCGAAACCTTCAATCGTCTCCCCCTCCAGGCTGTTTATGGTCAAGACTGCTATCTGGGTGGTGGTGGAGGCGTCGAATTCCCGGAGTTTCGTCTCCAGGGAGGCTTTCTCCGAGGGGGACAGAACGTTGGCGTAGTCGGTGACGAACCCCTGATAGTCAGGAATTTCTCTTGCTACCGAAGTTACCGTCAGAAGAACCCAAAGGAGAAGAAAGCTCACCCCAAAAATTCTCACTTTCTCGTTCAGCATTAGAATCTTACCTCCGGGGCAACTTCGGCGCCGACCTCGGCTTCAAAATACGGCTTCGGTTGAGAACCTCGAATCCCGGCGATGATGGTCTGGAAGAAGAGCTTGATGTAGGTGTTGTAATCCTTGCAGGAGGCATTGTAACGGTTTCTGGCGACGTTGATGCGATTCTCAGTTCCCTCCAGCTGCACCTGCAGATCTCTAAAATTCTCGCTAGCTCTTAATTGCGGATAGTTCTCGGCGACCGCCAAGAGCCTGCCGATGCCGGCGGAAAGTGCCTGCTGTGCCTGCTGGAGTTGCATTAACTTCTCGGGCGTCAGCTCTCCGATCTCGATGTTGAGGGAGGTTGCCCTGGCTCTTGCCTCCGTCACCTGAGCAAAGACCTCCCTTTCGTGTTTGGCATAACCTTTCACCGTCTCCACCAGGTTGGGAATCAGGTCAGCTCGCCTCTGATAGGAGGATTGGACGTTTCCCCAACTCTCCTCCACCGTCTGTTCTTTGGCGATGATGGTGTTGTTTACTCTGATTCCCCAGGCAACAATTGCGACCGCGAAGATTACTAGAATTACAAGAACGCCAACAATAATATGCCACGCTTTCATGAAATCGTCACTCCTTTTATATCGATGTTATTCTACAGGGATAGGTGTCCGATGTCAACGAAAAAAACGTGCCATCGGAACTCTGCTCCATCCCGCCGGGGGCGGACACGCTGCTGTGAGTCCTCCTCAAACCGCGAGCACCTTGATATCCCCGATGAGGGTCCGCATGATGATTTCGACTTTCTCCTCCACGGTGGCGTAATTCTCGTCTTCGTGCTCCAGATTGACGAA
>JBHIBM010000197.1:0-4469 GCA_046759085.1 Candidatus Zixiibacteriota bacterium | reverse complement strand
AACAGATCTTCGGGTTTTCTTAAGGTCAGCCTGCGGGGAGGCTCCAGCTCCGTGAAGCTCCGGAAGTTTTTGCGATAACTCTTATTCAGGTTGGTTATGTTTTGATACTTCTCCTGCAGAAACTGGGGATAAAGCTCTTTGCTGACAAGAGGACTGTAATCGGCCTCAAAAATCCCGGTGCTACCTCCGAAGTCGGCGTAATTGTCGATCTGGATCAAAAAGACCGGTCCCTTTGGATAGATATAGTTCTGAATGGCCTCCACCAAGGCGCTGAAATACCTTTTGATGTGAGCCAAATAGACCGGATGCAAATAGCAAGGCACTTTCCCCGCACTCACCCCCACGGTGTTGTGAGCGCTCACCTCCTCTCCACCTGGCGATTTGGCGGTGGCCTCTTTATCTCTCAGGACGAAATCCGGAAGGCCTCCGTTTTCCCATTCGGCGCCGATCCACGGACCCGGTCTCAGAATGATCTTGAATCCGAACTCCCGCGCCAGCTCCAGAAAGACCAAAATGTCCTTCCGAGGGTCGGTGGGGCCGATGAAATCGAAGCTCCCCAGCTCTGATTCGTGAAGATTCCAGGGGACATAGGTAGAGATAACACGGAAGCCAGCTCTCCGGATCCGCTCAAAACAGATCGACCAGTACCTCTTGTTCACCCGGAAGTAGTGCATCTCCGCTGAAAAGGGATAGAATTCCTCTCTGCCGATGATGAATTTGTTATTTACCAGTCCGAGCATGTCTTATTTTGGGAGACTCCGAGGAGTTTAAGTCCACCTCCCCGAGCAGAGAGATTTGCAGGAAGAGAATTGCCGCTTCCCGACCCGGGAATGGTTCGGGAGAATCATAAAGTGCGTTTTCAGCATGGGATATTCTATTTTACGATTTAATCGGCAATTTGTCAACTTAAAAACAGAAAAGGTGTATATTTTTTTCTTCCTGTGTCAATGTGGCGTGCAGTTGTGTCATTATTGCAGTCGACTCCTCGCCTTTTATGAACTAAACGGAGGAGAGTCGGTAACGGAACCATAGAATTTGAAATCTGTGGGGATTTAATCGAGCGGGTAGTAACTCGTAAGCCTTCTAAATCTGAAGCCTCACTGAGGGACGAACTCGGCCCGGTAAGCGAAAAAGCGAACTTCTTTCTGCCATGTCTGCCAAATGTGAGCCAATTTGACAAGAGCGGGCGTGAATCTACTGTGATCACGGCACGTTAAAGATAATTGACAAGAAAGGTGGACTTTTTTACCTGAAACGGGAACCCAGAAGTGCCTAATTCAGTTTAGCATGTCAAGCGCGGAGGCAGAGGTGATTTTAACGAGTCGCTTATTGGACAAAACAGAGGTGCGCAAAACAGAGGTATGGGCCCCTTCACCACGGGCCCGGTTGGCTTGTTTACCACCTCTGCCTCACCACCCGGATCCGGTGGTTCACCCATTTAACCCCAACTTTTCCAACGTTTTTCTATCAGGAGGTACAACTTGAAGAAGCTCCTAACAGTCGCGGCCCTGTTGGCTTTTGTGGCCACCATGGCCTACGCGTTCAATTTCGAGGCTACGCCTCAAGAGGGGACAGACGCCAGAATGCGCGTCTGTGACAACTACGGTTATGTTTACGATGTCCGCGTTAATACTAGGAACGGTACCATCAGCGGTAGTGTCCAGACCACCGGTTGCGGCGTCGGCACCCTTTCGGGGACTTTCTGGAATGCGGGACCTCACTATTTCTGTTTCGAGATCCAAGTCACCCTGAACGACCCCAACTGTTGTCCCGGCTATACCATGACCGGTTGTTGGGACACGCACTCGAATACCGGCTTCTACGACTGGGTCAACTGGGATCCGTGCACCGGAAGCGGCAGCAGCGATATCTGGCAATGCAGGATGAATGCACCTTCGGGCGGGACTCCGAGCTCCACAACCCAGCCCGGGTGTGACATGCCGGTCGAGTTCTAAGTAAAGAAAAAGGCGCACCTGGGGACCGAGCTCTTTGAGCTCGGTCCTTTTTTATTTGGGGAGAGCGTCGCGTACTGGATGCCTCCCCTTCTATTGCCAACGTGAACTGGTCGCCTCTGAGGCCCGTCCAAGGTGCTCACAAACCCATAACGACCAGGAATCGACCCCGGCGCCGTCAATGCTTTGTGGTCTCACTTTTCTCGACGCACAGCTAAGAGAGTAAACCGCCGGTCGTGACCTCGACCCGGAACTGGCGGCACCGCCACGACCAGTTTTCGCTTGACCTCAGCTGTAAATCCTCTTTTAATTGCTCAATATGTCTGAGCTTCTGCAGATTCTGCTGCTGATGTGCGGCGGGGTTTATTTTGTCTCCACCCTTCTCTTATTCTGGGGTCTGTATAGATTGAAACCAGGAGGAAACAGAGATGAACCCTCCGTCTCTGTGATTATTCCCGCCAGGGATGAGGCCGGGAGTATCGATCGTTGCCTCACCTCTCTTCTGAACCAAGATTATCCCCGGCAGAGGTATGAGATTATCGTCGTCGATGACGAATCCAGAGACCAAACTTACAAGATAGCAAAATCAGCCCTGGAGAAACAGGAGGGATGCAGCTATAAATTGGCTAGACTCACCAGCGGGAATCCAGAAGCTACGGTAGAGACCAATAGCTCTGCCGCCACTGAAATCCGGTGTGGAGAAGCGAGGCTGTCCGGCAAAAAGAGAGCCCTGACATACGGGATAGCGGCTTCTAAAGGAGAGATTCTGCTGTTCACAGACGCTGACTGTAACGTCCCCTCAGGGTGGATTAGCGCCGTCGTCTCTCACTTCGAGCCAGAGATGGACCTGGTGGCGGGATTCACGTTCAGAGAGCACGGGGATTCACTATGGGAGAAGCTCTATTCTCTGGAATCCCTGGCGACCGCGACCATCTCTGCCGGGAGCATCGGGTGGGGTTATCCCGTGACCGGCAGCGCCTCAAATCTCGCTTACCGGAGAAGCTTATTTGACCAGCTGGGTGGATTCAAAGACATAAGCTCAAAAGCCTCCGGGGATGATACCCTGTTTCTGCAGAAAGCGTATCGGGTCGGCGGGGTCAAGGGGGAATATATGACCTGCCCCGATTCTTTCGCCACCACCCAAATGCCCAAAAGCCCCGCTGAGGTTCTAACTCAGAGGCTCCGGCGTTTTACGACCACGCTCGATTTCTCGCCAGCTTTGCTGTTACTCTCCGCGCTGGTCTTTTTGTTCTACCTACTTCTGTTTCTCTCTCCAACAGGACTGCTATATGCCCCCGGCCTCTTTCAAATTGCGCTTCTCTGTCTGGGAGCTAAGTTCATCGTGGATCTTTTGGTCCTCTACAAGAGCACTGGTATTTTCCGGAAGAGATATCTATTGAAATATCTGCCGATTCTGGAGCTGGTTTATCCCCCCTTTTTCGTTTATTGCTCTATCGCCAGCTTAATCTCTCCCTCGGAGTGGAAAGGTAGGAAAAGTTGAAGCGCAGGACCTCCCACATCATCTCGAAGCCCTGGCTTTTGACGCTTTTGTTTCTCCTTCTCCTTCCCGGGTGCGCCTCCTCTGGGGAGGTCTGGGAGTATTCCGTCAAATACTTGGGGATGACGGTGGTGCGGGCAACCGGCCAGCTCGAGAGAATCTCCTACGAGGGAAAGGCCGAGGTGGATCACCTCCTCCTGAAAGCCAAATCGACCAGAGTCTATTCCCTTCTCTACAGGGTGGACAACGAATATGAGACCTTCATCGACTCTAAGACCGGCTATCCCATTCGCTACTTGAGGCGAATCAACGAGGGCTCCATCCGCGGGAATTTCACTACCAACTTCGACCAACAGAGGGAGGTGGCAATCTACGACAGCGTCGATGAAGTCAAGTTGCTGCAGAAATCTCATGACTTCTTCTCCGCAATCCTCTTCCTCAGGAGACAGAAGCTTGATTTGGGGGATACCTACATCTTCAGTCTCAACGTGGACAGATACGACTGGGAGGCGACGGTCAAGGTGACAGGGGAGAAGAGATACAAGATTGATAAGAAAACCCTGCCGGCGAAGGTGTTGGAGGTCCGCTTTCGCTATCTGGGTCCGGCATCCAAGCCGAACATCGACACCGATATTCTAACTTATTATTTGGTTGACGAGAGGGCCAAACTCAAGATCTTCATCTCCGATGACGAGGACCGCTTCCCCCTCAGGATGGAATACAAGCTGTGGCCCTTCTCCGTCAAAGCATACCTGAATCACCTGCCCAGATGAAACTCCTCTCTCCTGAATCGCTCAGCCTCCTCCCGTTCTTCCTATATGCGGAGATGCACTACCGCTGGAGGTTTTTCCCTTCGTTCATCTTCAAAAGGGAGCCGGAGATCGTCGTCGATCTCCCCTGGAGGCTGAATCCAGGAGAGCAATTGCCGGTTCTCCTGCTCGTTAAGGATGCCGACACTTATCCCATAGTCTTGAAAAGGGTCGCCTTAAGAATCCAAAAGGAGAACAACCTTGACGAGA
>JBHIBM010000196.1:0-4514 GCA_046759085.1 Candidatus Zixiibacteriota bacterium | reverse complement strand
CATTCCAATCTGCCTCCGGAGTTCTCAGGATAGGGAGCCTTTAGCTCGTAAGGCTCAATCCCCCAGGAGGGAAAAAGACAGACCTGATTTTCACCCTGAAGCGCTCTTAAGTCATCAAATAGCGGGCTGGCGGACTCTTCAGCGTCAGTGATGACTATCAGCGGTCGTCTCAGGGAGCTGAAAAGGTGAGCAATCAGGAGTGACTTGGAGGAGGCCTCCAACCCGGAGACCTGGATGGTTTTTTCTCCCTGCTTCAGGGAACTCAATATCCTTCGCAAGGAGGGAGTGCGGTTAAGGGCCTTAAACAGTTTCGAGAGCGACATGGAAAAGAGAAACAGCAAAACCCCAGAGTTGAAAAACCCTGGGTTCGGTCCTTTTTCGATTTTCGCCTCTCGGGAACGGAGTCCCGAGGGAGTATTACGATTCCCTTCTGGCCTTAGTTTTCGCCCTCTTTTTGGGCTTATTGGCCATTATGATCATTCGGGGGGAGTCGGCGCTGTATTGACCCAGTTTGAAATCCCCGAACACCGCCTCCAGGTAGAGATTGGCCTTCCTGAGCATCTCAAGTAGCTCCACTAAGGTGTAAAGCCTCAAGGAGAAGTTGGATTCCTTGCTCTCATGGTCGTCGTGGATGAGAGTGCGGTTCACCTCCAATACCCCCCTGAAGAAATCGAACAACATTTCCTCCAGCAGGATAAAGTCGGTCTGTTTCGACCACCTTTTCGGCTGCCAGTTTTTGAGGAGATGTTCACGGTTGAGAAGATCCATCAGGAAGACCCCGCCGGGCTTCAAGGCTTTGAAGACTTCGCTTAGAACCTTCTGGTTGTCCTCTTCCTGCTCGAAGTATCCGAAGGCGGTAAACATACTTATGACGGCGTCGAACTCGTCCTCGAAGGGGAGCTGGCGGGTATCGCCGTGGATCAGTCTCAAGGTAACCCCGGACTCCTCCGCGGTCTGGGCTGCTCTCTGGAGGAGATGTTCGGAGAAATCGAAACCGGTGATTTGGAAATCCTTTTTTGCCAGGGGAATGGCGTGCCGCCCATGACCACAGCAGAGGTCGAGGATCTTCGATTTCGGCTTCAGCTCCGTCATCTGGAGAATGGCCTCAACCTCGAGAGGTGCCTCCCTATCCAGACGAGTGTCAATGGCGAGGTAGTCTTCGTTGAACAGCTTCTTCCACCAGGGCATCGTATCCGCCAGCAGTCTTTTTTAGATAATCGTCAAATATCCCGCTTTCATTAATATGTTCGCTGCTTCAGCTAATTGCAAGGCTTTTTACTCGATTGTCGCCCGGATCGGAGTGACCAGACCGCTGTTGCTATCGAGACAGACTCTTCAGAGGTGCTGAGGGTGCAGTTCTATTCCCCCTCCACCACCACCGCGGTCCCGTACGCCAAAAGCTCTGCGGCCCCCTGCATGAGCATGGAGGTTGCAAAACGCAGGGTGACGATGGCGTTGGCGCCCCTCTTTTCGGCCTCGGCGACCATGCGGTCTAAAGCCTGTTCCCTCGCCTCCGCCAACATCTTGGTGTAATCGACAACCTCCCCGCCAACCACATTCCTCAGTGCCGCCAAGAGATCCCGCCCGAGGTGACGGGCTCGAATGGTGTTCCCCCTAACCAGCCCCAGAGTCTCAACGATTCTTTTGCCAGCTACAGTATCAGATGTGGTTATTATCATCTCTGGACCTCTCTATATCTGTCGCGCCGGTAGGCGAAGATTCTCTCACGGGTTATCGACACTAATAGGATGATTATACCAAGTCCCAAAGCACCGACTCCGATTTTGACCAAAAGCGAAACTTCCGGATCGGCGAAAAACTGCGAAAGGAACTCATAAAACCCGAAGGCGATCAAGATGACTGCCCCCGCGGAGAGGAGAATCCAGCCCAGACCGCGTTCGACCCGTCTGTAAATGCTCTTCCAGTATCCAGCCCAGACCTCCTCCGACAGATCTTTGAACCTCACCGAATCGGTCACCTCCTTTAATCTCAGAAGCTCCTCGTGTTTTCTGCGACATTTGTCACAGACCCGAAGATGTCCTCTCAGCATCTGCTCCTGAGAGGTATCAAGCTCCCCGTCCAACAGGCCGCTTATCAGGAATTCGAACTTCTCACATCCCATAGTCGCTCAGATCAGATCTTTCAACTCCTCCTTCAACTTCATCCGGGCATAGTAGAGCCTTGACATCACGCTTCCGATAGGAATCTGGAGAATCTCGGAGATCTCCTTATACGAGAAACCTCGAAAGTGTCTCAGGATTATTATCTCTTTGAAATCTGGTGGGAGATTGCTCAACCCCTCCCAGAGCTTCTTTTTCAGCTCCTTTTGCTCATAGATGGTTGCGGGGTCAAGCTTTGAGGTCGCTAACTCAAATGGGACCTCCTCCAGACTGACCTCGTATTTCCTGCGGACTCTCCGTTTCTCCAAGTGGCTTATGCAAAGATTGGACAGAATCTTATAGAACCAGGTGAAGAATCTGAAATCGGGCTTGTATCTGTATATGGCTTTGTAAGCTCTCACGAAGGCTTCCTGGGAGAGATCCAGGGCGGCCTCCCTATTGCCCACAAAGCCGTAGGCGATGAAGTAGGCGTGGCGTTTGTATTTCTCCACCAAAACCTCGAAAGCTCTCATCTCTCCACCCTTGGCCTGGAGGGCCAACTCTTCGTCTGTGCGAGAACTCACCTCGCTCATAGATGCTTTACCGTTCTCTCCCGAAATTATTCAAATCTCCGATAGTTGATAAATCTTCTCGGCTCAATTATCAAGACCTTTTTGCGATCTTCAAGGATTTGCGGCTCTGGGGTGAGATGCTTCGGGGAACGCCCGATTTGCTGGCCTGACGAACACGCTCGCATAAGGCAAGGGGAAACAGAAGGACTGTTTCATCAAGAGGTGTGGGTGTTCTCCTTCCGGGTGTTGGGCTCCTCCAATTCTTCTCTTAGGTTTCTAGATGGAGGGGAACTGCTTTTCAACCCAACCGGTCACTGTAATCCTTTGCAATTCAAAGGTTAGCGGATGATGAGAGACGAGCCTGCAGCTGTGGCACTATCTTTGAGACTATGTTGAGGTCAAAGTCAAAGCTAATCCCAAGAGGAGGAGGTAACATGAGACTGAACAAGGCGGTCAAGTGGCTTATCCTTTTATCGTTGGTAACCATCGGCGGCTTCGTGTTTGTGGTTGGGTGCGGCAACAACTCCACCCCCGTTGACTATCTCTATGAGAATCCTGAAGGCGGCAAGCTGCCACAATTTCTTGAGAAACCGGCGGACGCAACAGAAGTCTCGCAATACCTCGACGCCGATGCGGATGGCGAGATCGAGTTTGAGTGCGACGGCGGCGATCACAAATTCGTGGTGGCGGCTGGATCCATGCCCGCCAGCGGCACCATCTATATTAGCGCCTGGACCAAATTGTACCAGGGCGACAAGGTTCTGAGATTGAACTTCGCGCCCTCGGGGCTGGAGTTCGATCCTTCCGCGCAGCTGGTTGTCGATGTGGTTCCCATCTGGGGGAACGAAAGCGAGCTGAAGCTCTACTGGTATGATCCCGACGATGAAGCGTGGGAGTTGCAGGAAGCAGCTGCGGTCGACGTCAACGGCGAAGCTAACTTCCACGTAGATCACTTCTCCAAGTACGCAATCTCCCGTTAGGGTTCAGAATGTGTGCGACGATGTGACAAAGCCCGCCTCCGGCGGGCTTTTTTCGTTCATAGTTGATAGTTGATAGTCAATAGTCAATGGTAGATAGCTCGCACACCACCATTCCGCCTGGTGATGGGCGTGATGACCTCAGGGCAACTACCTATTTCTCCTTCCCAGTTTCCCGTTTCCTGGTTAGGTTCCACAGTTTGCTGCTTCGTATTGACGAATAGTTGACGATGTAGATCCCCAGAAAAACCAAAGCCGTTCCCAGAATTGTTCCGACATTGATTGTCTCTCCGTAGGTGGCCCACCCGAGGAACAGAGCCACGACCGGGGTGACGAAGGCCATCAGCGACAGGCGAGTGGCCTCCATCCTCTTCAAAAGCCAATAATACAAGCTGAAAGCGAGAGCGGAGCCGACTAGGGACAGATACAGAAGCGATCCCACTGAGGAGGGGGTGAACCTCATAGCTCGTATGTCCTCAGTTAAGAATCCCAGTGAGAGTATAATAAGTGCCGCCAGAGCCATCTGCATGCTGGTCAGAACGATAGGGGAAAGCTCGGTGAGATACCGTTTCACCAAAACTGAGGCATAGGCGCTGGTGGCGGCACTTGCCACCAGAGCCACCATCCCCCAGAAGGCCAAATCCGGCCCCAAGCCGAGTTTTTCGGAGAAGATCGCAAGAACGCCGGCGATGCCCAGGAGTAAGCCGATTCCCTTTGCGAAAGTGAATCGCTCCGCAGGCAGAATGGAATGAGCAAAGAGAGCTACGAAGAATGGATGCGTGGAAAACAGAACCGAGGCCAGACCGGAGGAGATATACTGTGCGCCCCAATAGACGAGAATATACGTCGCAACATACATGAAAATC
>JBHIBM010000195.1:0-4543 GCA_046759085.1 Candidatus Zixiibacteriota bacterium | reverse complement strand
ACCAACAGCCGTGCCACTTCTGTCCCCCTCAAAGTCACACTTACGGAGTTTTATGGAAAATACGGGAAAACCGAAAAAATTGACCTCCCTTTCAATGTCACCCAGAAGACGGTTCAAGAATTGGTTATTACGGGACAAAAGCTGCCTACAGGTACAGTACAGCCTGCGCCTCCGCTAACCGACGTTGTTGACGTTGATGTCCCACAGGGTAAGATTCTAACCCTGATGCCGTGGCAGTGGTCATCGGCAACCAGAGGTATGAACATCGGGACGCTTACCCGGCACAGTTCGCAATTAACGACGCCTCCACCTTTCGAGAGTATCTGGTCAAAACTTTTGGCTTGAAAAGGGGCAACATCATCTTCGAGGCTGACCTCAGCCTCGCCGCCTTCAACGCCATCTTCGGCACAAAGGATAATCCTAAAGGGAAACTCTACCGCCACGTCAAGCCGGACAAATCTGATGTCTACATCTATTACAGTGGTCACGGTGCCCCTGACCCGGACACCAAGGTGGGCTATTTCCTTCCCGTGGACTGCGACCCTTCGGTGGTGGCTCTGAACGGTTACAGCCTCGACACCTTCTATGACAATTTGAAGAAGCTCCCCGCACGCTCCGTAACTGTGATCTTAGATGCCTGTTTCTCCGGAGTGAGCGAGGGAGGCCAGCTGCTCAGGGGGATCAGCCCGGTGTTCATCGAGGCCACTCAGGGGGCGGGATTGCCGAATGGGACTATCTTCACCTCTGCGGAGAAAGACCAGGTAAGCACCTGGTATGAAGAGAAAAAACATAGCCTGTTCACCTATTTCTTTTTGAGTGGATTGAGGGGGCTAGCGGATATTAATAAAGATGGAACCATCACCGTTGGAGAGATGGCCGAGTTCCTGCAAGACCGTGCCGACGGTGTCCCTTATTGGGCGGGACGTTTGAAGAACCGCGAGCAGACCCCGACGGTGTTCGGAAACCCAAACCGGGTGCTGACGAAATACTAAATCACAGTGCTGTCGGGACTTTCGTCGCGACAGTCTTCCGTCAGGTGGAAACACCTGACGGCACCATTGAACATCGCATTCCCTCGGGACACACTCCGTTTCGGTCCCGACAGAACTGGAAAGGTGTCAGGAGGAAACTCCTGACACCACTGTGATGGGATAAATGCAATCTCTTATCGAATCCTGGGACGGGGAGTTCGTCGTCACCTATTTTGACCAACCTACTGGCGTCTGGATTTTCATCGGGGTTCATTCGACCAAGCTCGGAGTTGCCACCGGTGGCACCCGTCTGAAAACCTATCCCACCCCGTCAGCAGGACTTGAAGACGCTCTGAAACTCTCAAAGGGGATGACTCTCAAATGGGCCGTCTTGGGTCTCCCCAGAGGCGGCGGCAAGGGAGTCATAGCTGTCCCTAACGATTTCACAGACAAAGATCGAGAGGGCCTGTTTCTCCGTTATGGTGAACTCGTCGAGAAACTGGGAGGCATTTACGAGACCGGTCCCGACCTCGGCACCTCCTCCAGTGACATGGATATAGTGTCTGTGAAGACCTCCCATGTCTTCGCGACTTCGCCTGAGAAGGGTGGAGCCGGCGGTTCGGGCCCCGCCACTGCCTCGGGGGTCTTCAGCGCCATACAGGCAAGTTGTGAATATCGTTTCGGGGGTGTCTCTCTCAAGGGGAGGAAGATTCTAGTCCAGGGCGTCGGCGGAGTGGGAGGCGAACTCGTCAGGATGCTCAGGGAAGCCGGTGCAGAAGTGTTGTTCACCGATGTCGAACAAGAAAGAGTCAAGCAGTTCAAAGACAATTTGGGCATACAGTATGTCGAGCCCGAAAAGGCCTACGAAGCTGATTGCGATGTTTTCTCGCCGTGTGCTGTTGGAGGCATATTGAACCACGCTACCATCCCGAAATTGAAAGCCCGGATAGTCTGTGGGGCCGCCAACAACCAACTGCAGAAGATCTCCGACGGCGAGTCACTGAAAGAAAGAGGAATCCTGTACGCCCCCGACTTCGTCGTAAACGCCGGAGGGGCTATATATCTTCTCGGACTGGAAAAGCTCAAGTGGTCCAGGGACAAGGTTGAAGAGGAGATACGCCGAATCGGGGATACACTTAAGAGCGTATACAAGGAGGCTGAAACAAGCGCAATCACCACCGAAGAAGCTGCCCTTCAGATAGCCGAGAGAAATCTGTCACAAGTGAGCTAGATCACGCCGGCTTCAGACGAAGCTCCCACTTTTCTGTTGACACTCAATCCCGAATCCTTTAGAATTCAAGCGAATTGAGATTTTCGATATGAAAAAAATACCTGCTTCTCTGAGAAAGAAGCTCAAAGAGGTAGAACTTCTGATATTGGATGTCGATGGAGTTTTGACCGACAACAACCTATTCATCGGCACTGACGGTGTGGAGTTCAAACGCTTTGATGTCCCCGATGGGATGGGGATCAGCTTCGCTATGAGGGCCGGTCTGAAAATCGCCTTTGTCTCAGGACGTCCCTCTCCAGCCACAACCGCTCGCGCCCGCGAGCTGGGAGTGAAAGACCTCTTCCAGAAACCCGGTAGCAAGTTGGCAGTGTACGAGAAGCTCAAAAGGAAGTACAAGCTCCAAGACTATCAAATCGCATTTATGGGGGATGAGGTCGTTGACTTGAAGGTCATGCGGCGGGCAGGTTTGAGCATCACGGTCCCCAACAGCTACAAGCCGGTGGAGGAGGTGGCGGACTTTGTCACCGAGAAGGGGGGAGGCTACGGTGCCGTCAGAGAAGTCGTAGAGATGATACTTCTGGCCAAGGGGATAAAGCTGTTAGACCTGGTGAGGTGAAGGGCTGAGCAAGGGTAGTCTAAACGATAGCGAGCATCTCGATGTCGAATGAGAAGAGAGCAGAGACGCTCAAGAGGGCAAAAGAGGTAATCCGCAAGGAGGCAGCGGCGATCGCCAAGCTTGAAGCCAGGCTTAACGATACCTTCGTCAAGGCGGTCAAGCTGCTCCTCAACTGCAAGGGGCGCGTGATTGTTACCGGCATGGGCAAATCCGGGATCATCGGCAAAAAGATCGCCTCCACCTTCAACTCCGTTGGAACTGCAGCGACATTCCTGCATCCGGTGGAGGGGGTCCACGGAGATCTGGGGCTGGTGAGAAGGGAGGATGTGGTCTTAGCCATAAGCAAATCCGGGGACACCGACGAGCTCTACCAGCTCTTCCCGATCTTCAAAAGGTTCGGGGTGCCGATAATTGCGCTGGTGGGTGAGGTCAACTCTCCGGTTGCGAAGGAAGCCGACATCGTTATCGACATCTCCGTCGATGGGGAGGCGGGGCCCTACGACTTGGTTCCCACCATCAGCACCACCGCCGCACTGGTCATGGGTGATTGCCTGGCGATGGCGCTTTTCGAGAAGAAGAAATTCTCCCCCGAAGATTTCGCCTTACTGCATCCGGGAGGAAACCTGGGAAGGAAACTCCTCAAGGTAAAAGACCTGATGCACACCGGTGAGCGAGTCCCCATAGTCTCCGAAGATACGGGTCTGAAGGAGACTATTTTAGAGATGACCACCAAGCGCTTCGGCGCTACCACGGTCGCTGATTCAAAGGGGAGATTGGTGGGGATTTTCACCGACGGGGATCTGCGGAGGCTTATCGAAAGCAAGAAGGCTTTCTTTGATCTGAAAGCCAAAGATGTGATGATCAAAAACCCCAAGACCATTGAGCCCGAAGAGTTCGCTGCGGTAGCCTTAAACAAGATGGAGTCTCACAAGATCACTTGTCTCGTAATTGCCGACCCCGAAGGTAAACCTCACGGCCTGATTCACCTTCACGACCTCTTAGAAGCGAAAGTCATGTAGGCGGCCATTCTTCCGATGTCTCGAAGAAGTCAGGTGAAGCGGATTCGGGACTACCTGTTTTATCTCTTGGTTCTCCTCCTGATCCGCTTCCTTAATTCTGTGCCCCGGAGATTGGCCCTCAACTTAGGCGGTCTTTTAGGCCATCTTGGCTACTACCTTTTCCCAAAGGATAGAAAGAGAAGTATTCAGAACCTGAAATTTGCCTTCGGGACTGAATTCTCCGATTCTCGAATCAAGCAGATCTCCAGGGAGTCTTTCAAGAACATCGGGGAGTGTGTGGTCGATGTCTTTCGTCACAGGAGGCTGGGAAGGGAGGGGATCCAAGAGCTGGTCAAAGTCGAAGGTCTCGAATATTTCGACCAGGCGTACAGACAGAAGAGAGGGATGGTGGCGATAACTGGACACATTAGCAATTTCGAACTGATGGCGGCCTTTTTTTCGCAATCGGGATATAAGGTTTCTGTCGTGGGCAGGAAAATCTACGATGAGCGCCTGAATCGCCTCCTGGTAGAGAATCGAGAGATCATGGGGATGAAAGATATCGATGCTGATGCCTCGCCGAAGGAGTTCATGAAGCACCTGAGGGAGGCTCGAGTAATTGGGGTTTTGATCGATCAAGATAGCCGCCGCTTTCGTGGGGTTTTCGTCAATTTCTTTGGAAGAGACGCATACACTCCGGTCGCTCCCTTCGTCATCGCACAGAGGA
>JBHIBM010000194.1:0-4564 GCA_046759085.1 Candidatus Zixiibacteriota bacterium | reverse complement strand
TGAAAACCGACATCCGGGAGGCGGCCGAAAGCGATAAGCTGGAAAACGCCATCGACTACACCAAGGTGTACTCCCTGGTGGAGGAAATCGTATTGGAGAACCGCTTTGTCCTCCTGGAGACCATCGCGGAGAGGTTGGCTCACGAGATCTTAAAGAATTTCCAGGTGCAGGAGGTGACCATTCGGGTCAGAAAGAGAATCCCACCTATACCCGGCAACTTAGACTACATCGAAGTGGAGGTCAATCGGAAGCCTTCCTGAAGATCATGACCCCGCCGGGAGAAGCTTCAGTAGCCTACATCGGGTTGGGCTCAAACCTCGGAGACCGCAAGCAGAATTTGAAAGAGGCCATAAAGGAGATGGAATCCTCCGAGGCCACCAATCTAGTTTCAGTCTCATGCCTTTATCTCACCGAGCCGGTCGAGGTCGAAGAACCGCAGAACGACTTTTTAAACGCCGTTATCAAGATAAGAACCAATCTCAGTCCACAAGCACTTCTGAGCTCTCTGAAGGAGATCGAAAAGAGATTCGGTCGGGGAGTTGATTCCCATCTCAAGCCCCGCAACCTCGATTTAGATATTCTATTGTATGATGACCTAATCCTGCAAACCGAAAGTCTGACAATCCCTCATCCCAGACTCAGCTGTAGGGAGTTTGTTTTAGCGCCGCTGTTGGAGCTGGAGCCGGAGCTCCAAAATCCGGTTGACGGTAAATCGCTCAACAGTTATTATGAGAAGTTGAAAGGTCAAGAGAAGGCCAGCCTCTTCGAAGATGAAAACTGGTGGCGAGGCTAGCTCTTTATGGACGAACTCTCCAAGAGCTCGGATTTGAACTACATCGTGGTTGAGGGTCCAATCGGGGTGGGAAAGACCTATTTGGCGGAGCGTTTGGCGGAGCGTTTCTCCTGGGGGCTTCTTTTGGAGGAGGCGGAGACCAACCCTTTCTTGAAAGATTTCTACCGGGATCGGGAGAGGTATGCCTTCCAGACCCAGCTTTACTTCTTGGTATCCCGTTTCCGGCAACAGCAGGAGTTTTTCTATCGGGATCTGTTCATCCCGGGAACGGTCTCGGATTATGTCTTCGCGAAAGACCGGATTTTCGCCACCATAAACTTAAGCGAAAAAGAGTTGGCTCTATACGACCGCATCCAGACCACTTTAGTGGAAAAGATTCCTCTCCCGGACTTGATCGTCTATCTGACCGCGGAGGTGAAGGTGCTGCTGGAGCGCATCAAAAAGAGGGGGCGTTCTTTCGAAAGGGAGATGGAGCCGGAATATCTGGAAAAGCTGTCGGAGGCGTACAGCCAGTTCTTTTTTCATTACGACCGTTCCCCCCTGCTGGTGGTCAACACTAACAACTTGGACTTGGTCAACAACCACGACCACCTCGATGACTTGATCGAGCAGATAAAAAAGCCTCCCCTGGGGAAAAGGTATTACAATCCCTCCTGGTAGATGGATGGCATTACAGGATCGCCTCAGTAAGGAACCATTATGGAAAAAGTCACTACTAAGACTTTCTTAGAGATGAAACGGAAGGGGGAGAAGATTGCGGTCTTGACCTCCTACGATTTCCCCACCGCCAAGATAATCGAATCTGCCGGGATTGAGGCCATAATTGTCGGGGACTCCGCCGGGAACGTCTTCTACGGTTACGAGACTACCCTCCCGGTCACCATGGGACAGATGCTCTCCCACGTTCAAGCAGTCTCAAGAGCGGTGGAACGTCCTCTGGTGATCGCAGATATGCCCTTCTTGTCCTATCAGGTATCTCTGCCGCAGGCGATTGAAAACGCCGGCAGATTCTTGAAGGAGGTAGGCGCGCAGGCAGTCAAGCTGGAGGGGGGGTTGGAGATGATCGAGACCGTCTCCAAATTGGTGAGCGTGGGAATTCCGGTGATGGGACATATAGGCCTGGTGCCGCAATCGATTCATCGCTTCGGAGGCTATAAAGCCCAGGGCCGCGAGGAGACAGCCAGGAAGTATCTCCTGGATTCGGCCGCGGCGTTGGAGGGGGCTGGCTGTTTCTCCGTCGTGCTGGAGGCGATGCTCTCCAAGGTGGCAAGGGAGATAACTGAAAGACTGAAAATCCCCACCATCGGCATCGGCGCCGGGCCTCACTGTGACGGACAGGTGTTGGTGATCTACGATATGCTCGGAATCACCTCGGAGTTCAACCCCAAATACCTGCGCCTTTATGCTCATTTGGGTGGAGAAATCCGGAAAGCTGTCGAAAACTATATTAGGGACGTAAAAAGCGGAGAATATCCGTCGGAGAAGGAGAGCTATCATTAAGCAGTTTCACCTCAGGTCAGCACCCCCCTAATGAAGAAATCTCTGGTTTTCTCTTGACGGATTGAAGATTTGTCACTATAATTAAACGGTTAGGGACTATCCAGTCCGGGCTGTCTTTCCCCCTGGAGAGGCGGAAGGAAGGATTGTTCCAGACCGGGTTTTTGTCCGTTATACTATTAGGGTGTATACGGCTCAATTTTAACCCTAAAAACGGAGGAGGAGCCATGAGCAAGTTATCTAGCCTTAGCCAAGGAGGCACAGTACTCCTATTGAGCCTCCTGGCAGCGAGCCTTCTTATCTGTCCAGCGGTGGGTTACGCCGGTGCGGACGGTCCGCAAAAAGGCATAATCCCCGACGGTGGAGGACAGGAGTACTACGGCACCGAGAGTGCTCGCGGCGGCAACGGCGGCCTCGGTGGAGAAGAGGATCGAGCCGCCCCCTCTATTCTGAATTCACCGCCGCAAGAGTTGCTGTTGCAGATTTACCTTGTCTGCCAGTCCTTGGGGCTCTCACTTTAACGACTCGTAACCAGAAGAGTTTTTGAACTTTCACTTTCTGGTTACCTCGATTGTGAGGAGTACCCATGAAGGCAGAAATTGCAAAACAAGATAGTCTAAAATTCGCGGATCCGTTTACCGCGAAGCTGCTCTCGGACTTCGAAAGGGTTATTTCTCGGGGTTTCCGCAAGGTCTATCTACAGAAGTTCTCGCAACTCCCGCCTGATGTTTCCCATTTGACGGTCACCTTCGAGATAATAAATCTCTCCATATACTATCAGGAGAAGACCGGAGAGCTATCGCCGGAGGACGTCAGAGGACTGGCGCTGGTACTTACCAGAACCTTGGAATACAGAAACTATCTGAGCAGAATCGTCCGGCTCAACTTGGCAAACCAGACCGCACCGGACGTAGTTCAAGACCTGGCCAGCGAAATCAAGGTAAAGCTTTTCAAAGAGTGCCTGCGGATGATAACGGGTGGGGATTACTTATATCACAAAACCGCCTCCGAGGAGCTCCCCTCCGAGCTCGAACCTCAAGCCGTCAGCCTGAACGCCCTCATCTACCGGGTTGCCAAAAACAGCTGTATAGATTATCTCCGACGGCAGAAGCTGGAGAGAGAGTTCCTGATCAAATTGCCGGAGCTCTCCGGGCCTCAAGACCGCTCCGAGGAGAGGATTTTAGCTATGGAGGACCTCAGCAATAACGTCGATTACGAGGAGGCCTACGTCAATCGTTTGACCCTCGACCAGGCTGAGGAGCTTTTGCCTGCCCAACTCCGAGAGTTCTTCCAGCTCTTAAGATCTGGCTATCAGCCGGGAGAGATTCAGAAGCTTCTGAACCTTTCGGACATCAACTTCAAGATTCTGCGCCGCAAGATACTGAAGATCATAAGACAACATTTCCTGAAGAAACGCCACCGTCATCAAGACCTAGGGCAAGTTCTATCCACCCTCGCTGCCTCTCCCCGCTTTTAGTTTATGAAGAATCTGATCCCGGACTGGATTTTCTCTCCCACAGAGGCCGGAATTGGCGACGAGGCCATAGAATATCTGGCCACCGAAACCCTCCTGAATTTGGACATTCTCCGCAAACCCGGGGAGGTTGTGCTCTCTCCGGAAGTTATGGAGAGGAGAGAAATCGGCCTTAAGGAACGCGCCGAAAAAGATCCCTTTGAGTTCCTTCGCCCGGAACTGGTGAGCTCTTACCGCGAAGATCTGGGGGTCTTCTGTTTCCGCATCAGTTCTTTTCTTCAGAAGCGCTACGATAGTCTAAGCCGGAAACAACCGGTTCTCGGGGTCGGTGTTCCCGCTCCTTTGAAAAAGAGCTACGGTGAGATTGTCAACCGGATTAGAGCCATAAAGCTTTTCGAGCCGGGGGATGCTGTTGGAGGCGTTAGCATCCGACCTCTGAAAAGCTATGTTGAAGAGCTCAAAAGCGTGGAGGAGGAAATCCCTGTAGAGCTTTGCCTGCGTCTCTCCTGCCTCTTTGGTCTGGAGGCGGTGCTCTTTTTGGCCGGGCTGACGAGTCCGGACGGACGTCACTTCAGAAGTGCCGCCATCGTGAGATTGGGTCACTGTTTTTGGGAATACCAGCAGAAGGAGCTGGCTAAGGTTTGCTTCTACGAGGTTGCCTCTCATCCACAAAGGATAGATAATCCCAAATTGGCCCTTCACTATGTTTCTGCCAACCTGTGGCTCTATGTCATTTTTTCCAAGGAATTGAAATTCCCTGTGATGGAGAAGCATCTCACGGAGGCCGCCAGATTTGACCC
>JBHIBM010000193.1:0-4573 GCA_046759085.1 Candidatus Zixiibacteriota bacterium | reverse complement strand
CGGATTCGATGAGTCTCCTCTCAATCGTAACGGGATCTTCCACGTGAGCCAGCGTCTTCTCAATCCATTGCTCGCCAGAGGCGCGCTCCCGCTGGGAGGCTCCTTCTGGCACCACATACGCGGCCGTTACCGTCATCTCAAAAGCCTTTGCCAGCTCATTGAGGAACACCGCCGCCAGTCGGGCGTGCGGGCCCCCCGCGGTGGGGAAGAGGCAACTTCTGAATTCGCGCTCGGCTCCGATCTTGAGAAGCATTAGATCGCAGGGGGCGTGTCTAATCACGTAGTCGGCAACCTCTCCGAAGATCCGTTCTCGCGCCTCTGTAAAACCCTTCCAGCCCACAACCAACACCTCCGCCCGCTGTTGTTCCGCAGCTGCAAGAATCCCCTGGTGAGCGTGATGAGCCAGCACAATGTCGGTCTGAAGCTCAATGCCATGCCCGGCAGCGTACTCCCGGGCTTGCCTGAGCAATGGTTCGCGGTGATGAGCCAGACGTAACCCTTCTTGGATCGGTAACTGGCGGGGCACAACAACCGCAGTGATCGCAACCAGTCGCCTGCCGCGAAAACGGGCGATCGGAGCTGCGAAGTCGAGTAAAGCGTGGACGTTGTCGGGATTGTGCAGAGCCACAACGACGGAGTGCTCGCGCTCCCTCCCCCCCGCCGGGTATCCAGGCAAAAATACCCGTGCTTCCAAGGGAGCAGCCTGCTTTTCGGAGTAGGCGAAATAGATGAACAGACCGAAAGCGACCCAGCCCGCAGTCAGATACCATGCAATCGGTTGGAAATTGAACTGGTAGACCGCAAGGAAAATATTGAGCCCGAATCCCAGGATCGGCGTTATTGGGTAGAACGGCACCCGGTATCTCCTCGGTATTTCGGGGTTCTTACGGCGAAGCACAATCACAGAGAGATTCACCATTGCGAAGGTCAACAGAAACATGAGACTGGCGGCAGACCCAACCGCCTCGATCGGCAGCGTTAGTGCGATCATGAGCAGGATCGCCCCGGTGGCGATGATTGCAATATGTGGAGTCCGGCGTCGGTGGTGGATTCTCGATACCGGTTTGGGCAGCCACATGTCCCGGGCCATCGAGAATGCCACCCGCGATGCTGCCATCACGGTGGCGTTCAGAGCCGACATCGTGGAGAATATACCGCCGAATACAATAACGGCCACGCCGATAGCAGGCATGAAGTTCTCCGCCGCCCGCACAATCGCGGTCTCCTTGAATTCTCCCAGGAATTGCCAGGCAGGGCGGTCGCCCGGGTTGACCGCCGCTAGTGAAACGAACAGGATAAGCAGGTACATGGATATTGTAATCCCAAGCGCGATGAAGATGGCGCGAGGGATATTCCTCTCCGGCTCTTTGATTTCCTCCCCTACAGTGGCGATCAGGTCATAACCCTCGAAGGCAATGAAGGTCAGTCCCATGGCTACCAGCACACCACCCATACCCTCCGGAAGGAAGGGGGTGAAACTAACAGCTGCTTGCTCCGGCACCTCGAAGACCCGGCGAATCCCGTAGAAAATGAAAATACCCAGGATTGAGAGCTTGGCGAGCACAAGGGCGTTCTCGGTTTTGCCCGTCACCTCCGCCCCCCGGACGTTCAGCCCAATAAAAAAAAGACCAATCAGCAGAGTTACGGTCAGAATAGCCCAGTGTTGCCCCACGATCCCGTACACCCCTCCCGTCACCCCGGGCACATACTTCAAGAAGAACTCCCAGAAGTAGCCGGCAAATCCCAGAGCGTACAGACTGCAAGCCACAGTGTATGCGAACCACAGCATCCAGCCGGCGATGTACCCCACCGCCCCCGGATAGGCCAAGCGTACGAAAGAATAACCTCCCCCGGCACGCGGGATTGCGGAGGCAAGCTCGGCGTACGCAAACGCCGTGAGAAGGGTCACGGCACCGTTCAAGGCGAATGCCAGAATCGAGGCCGGGCCCGCTTGGCCGGCGGCGATGCCGGTGAGCACAAAAATCCCCGCCCCGATCATGGCGCCCACACCTATCATGGTGGCATCAAACAACCCCAGATCACGGGCGAAAGAGGTTTCGGTTGGATGATTGTTATTCACAGGCGTAAGTTCCTATGATTGGTGTGGAAAAGATGCACTACTCCGCATCTCCACTACAACCTCCCGAAAAGGATTAAACCCCCAAACAGAACGAACAGGCTCCCGGAAAGGTATCGAATATAGCTTTCCGGGATGAACTTGAGCAACACCCCCCCGAAAACGATTGCCAGGATGGTGGCCAAGAGCAAGGCCCCACCCGCGCCGAGGAAGACTGAAAACGGGGATTTGGTCTTGATGGCAAAGGAGAGAATCGCCAACTGGGTTTTGTCGCCCAACTCCGCCAGGAAGATCATTGAGAACGTGGTCAACATTATTTTCAAGTCCATATTCTTTCCCTTCTCAGAGCCTGATTTCGAAACAAAGCCGACCAGAAATCGGTCGGCTTCTACTCTTTATTGTTGTGGAGAACAGATTCTCTCACCTCTCCAAGCCGTGCTGAGTCAGCCGCTCGCAGAAAGGATTTCTCTCATGATTCTCTCTGCGGATAGCAACTCCTCCCGGGAGTTAATCCCCATCCCCTCGTGAGGGCGAGGGGATTTGTAAGCGCTGACTCTGTCTCCTCCTCTCTTCAGAAGCTCGATCACGTCGGTGAGATAATACTCCTCCTGGAGGTTGTCGGAGCCGAGCTCCCTCAGCGAGAGAAAAAGGCTTTGAGCGTTGAAACAGTATGCCGCGGTGTTGACCTCCTTGATCTCCCTCTCCCGGGAAGTGGCGTCGACGAATTCGACGATCTTCTCTACCTGGTTATCCTTTCCCCTCACTATCCTCCCATATTTCGCGGGGTCCTCCAACTCCACCGTCAAAACCGTGGCGGCGGCATTCGACTGGCGGTGTTGCAGAAGAAGGCTTTCCAGGGTTTGGGCGCTCACCAGGGGCATATCTCCGCAGAGGACAAGGACCTCCCCCTCAAAACCCGTCAGTAACTCCTCGGCTTGCATAACGGCGTGCCCGGTTCCCAGCTGTTTTTCCTGAAGGACGAACTCGACCAGGCCGTTTGCGAACTTCTCTTTGACCTGCTCCCAGAGATGACCGATCACTAAGATTATCCTCCGGCAACCGACCTCCCGGGCGTTGTCGATGACGTAGCTCACCAGCGGGCGACCGCAGAGCTCGTGTAGGACTTTGGGACGGTCGGACCTCATCCGCTTCCCCTTCCCGGCGGCTAATATGAGGGCAACGGTTTCGGGCATATTAGTTTGCCTGAGCTTCTCCTCACCCTGGTGAGGAGTCCGCTCAGTCCCCTTCGTACTCCCCCTCTTTCAGTTCTTCGGCAACTCTGGTGATCCTGTTTTTCTCGTCGACGAAGACTATTCTGGGATGGAAAGTCTGGCTCTCTTTTTCGTCGATCAACCCGTATGCGATAACGATGATAATGTCGTCAACCTGGCCGAGGCGGGCTGCGGGACCGTTGAGACAGACAGTGCCACTGCCGGGCTTCCCGGGCATAACGTAGGTGGTAAAGCGGGCCCCGCTATTGAGATTCACGATTTGGACTTCCTCCCAGCGACCGATCCCGGCGGCGGCGAGAAGTTCAGAATCGATGGTGATGCTCCCCTGGTAATGCAAATCCGCAGCCGTGACCCTGGCACGGTGGATCTTAGCTCTGCAGACCCTAATCAACATGCCTTCTCCCAAATCTAAGGGGAGTAAATATAGATGCTACCGAGAAAAATGCAAGCACTAGAAGATAGGGGACAGGTGACCGGGGACAGGAAACAGGGAGCAGGAATTAGGAGATAGGAATTAGGGAAGAAAGAGGGCATACTTACCATTCACGATTCGCCATTCACCATTGACTATTCACTATTAACCATCCACTATTCACCATTCACCAAACTAAAGCCCTCGGCTTCCCAAGAATACCGCGACAATACCGATTACCATCCCGAATTTCAGGAGTCTTGAGAGACGGGAAAGGTTCACCGGGCTTGAATCCCGTAAGGTGGAAAACACAATGTAGATTAGAAGCAGATCGACTCCGACAATTACTACCAGCAAATATATCCAGCCGTAGATCTTCAGAGCAAAGGGCAAGATAGTGGCGATTATCAAGAGAACAAAAGTGGAGACGATGGTTCGTTGAGCCGCTCTTTTCCCGTGAACCAGAGGGATGCTCCGGGATCTCCTAAGCCGATCCGCCTCCATATCCTCAAGGTCTTTCAAGACCTCCCGGCCGAAATGATACAGAAAAGCAAAAACAGCCGGGATCAAAGCACCCCTTGCATTTCCAACCGAGGCACCGCCGTATAGAAACGCCAGAGCAGAGACGAACGCCACCGTGAAGTTGCCCCAGAACAGTTCAAGCTTCAGGGAGGCGCTGTAAAAGAAGAGCCCCACAACTGCGGCCCCGGCGATGATGAAGGTGGACCTGCTAATGACCACGGAGAGGATTAGGCCTCCAACAGTAACAAGCAGATACGAAGTTAAAGCCTCGGTCTGATTTACTCTGCCGGAGGGCAAAGGCCGCTGGGGTTTGTTCACCCGATCGACTTC
>JBHIBM010000192.1:0-4591 GCA_046759085.1 Candidatus Zixiibacteriota bacterium | reverse complement strand
AATGTCTTAGAGAAGGGGAGAAGCCGACAGTTTCTCAGAGAGTTCGCAGATGCCATCCACAAGAAATAAAGTCGCCCAAAAGAAAATATCAGCCAAAGAGGAAAGCCTCAAGCTGATAGCAGACTGGCTCTCCGAAGGTGCGGAGCTGAAGCTGAAGATCAAAGAGAGCCTGGCGGAGGCCATCATTGAAGCCGCAGAGAGGGTTGGCACCGCTATCAAAGGCGGGAACAAGATCCTCTTCTGTGGCAACGGCGGCTCCGCGGCGGACTGCCAGCATCTGGCGACGGAATTCGTCGTCAGGCTTAAGGCCGGCGACGATAGACAGGCCTATCCCGCTATTGCCTTGACCACCGACAGCAGTCTCCTCACCGCCTCCGCCAACGATTTCGGGTTCGAAAACATCTTCGTGCGTCAAATTGAGGCCATCGGTAGAAGGGGGGATATTCTCATCGCCATCTCCACCTCCGGCAACTCCGAGAATATCGTAAGGGCCACTGAGCTGGCGAAGAAAAGTGGCATTGAAGTCGTAGGTCTTCTGGGTCAATCCGGAGGCAGGCTTCGGCCGTTGGTCGACCTCCCCCTGCTGGTTCCCTCTGATGAAGTTACCCGCATTCAGGAGGCGCACATAACCTTAGGACACATAATCTGCGAGCTTGTCGAGAAGATTATCTCCGGAAGATAGTTGCCCGAAGAACAGCTAATAAAACCCCACTCCCCTAAGATTAACACCATAATTCTCTTCGGAGCCCAGGCGGCGGCCTCATTCTTGAGCTTCGTTGCGATTTTTTGTCTCACCCGCTATCTGGGGCCGGAGAAGTTCGGTCTTTACGCCACCGCGCTGGCGTTTGTGGCTCTTTTTCTGCCGATCGCAGATCTGGGAATCGATTTAGCTCTGACCAGACTGGTGGCAAAAGACAGATCAAGATTGAAGACCCTTTTGGGGTCAGCCCTGAAATTGAAAGCGGTCTTATTGGCCTTGATAGTCATCATCATCTACCTGGTCGCCCTGATTCTTAAATACGACCTCCACGAAAGGGGGCTCATCCTCATCGCAACTTTTGGGATGCTCTCATTGAGCATAACCAATAGCTTCATCGCTGGCATCAGGGCCCTGCAGAGGATGGAGATGGAGGCAGCCTCACTCATCGTTGCCAGACTATCCTTTGTCGTCCTGGTTCTGATAATGATTTTCCTCGGGGCTGGATTGACAGAGATGCTCATTTGTCAGCTCTTGGGAAATCTGATTTTTGGGGTGGTGGCACTCGTCCTTTTGACCCGGAAAGTCGGGCCGCCGGAATTTCCATCCGGCTTTGAATTCGGGCTCATTAGGGAGGGGCTACCGTTTTGCCTCTCGGCTCTATTCGTCGTCGTCTATTTCAAGATTGACACCGTGATGCTCTCACGGATGGTGGGGGATAGCGCCGTCGGATATTACAACGCCGCCTATAATTTGGTCTTCGCTTTGATGATTATCTCCAACTCCATGGTGGCGGTGGCGTTTCCGGCGATTGCCTCCCGTTATCGGAGCGATTTCCCCGCTGCTCAGAATGTTTTCAAGCAGGGCTTGCGGTACAGTCTTGTTTTGGGGCTACCCTTCGCCTGTGGAGGAACGTATTTAGCTGCGGGATTGATAAGTCTCATATATGGACAGAGCTACTTTCCCTCGGCTCTGGCTCTAAAGATTATCATCTGGACGGTGCCGATAATCTTTCTCACCAACCTCTTTGGAAACTCCCTGGGGGGGATCGGTCTTCAAAAGAGAGTGGCAATGGTTGCCGGAATTAACGCCGTCGTCAACATATTGCTCAACTTCTGGCTCATCCCCAAATACAGCTTCAACGGTTCCGCGGTCGCCACGGTGGCGACCGAACTACTCGGATTGGCGATAATGACTCCGATGGTGCTGAAGATTTTCAAGCCGGATTGGGTCTCTGTGACTCTCTTAACGGTCGTCTCGAATGTTGTTGCGGTGGCTCTGCTGTATATCTTAAAGGTCGAGAATCTCTTCTATGGGGTGGCAATTTACTTCATTGTTTATATTTTACTGCTTCTGATGTTCAGAGTGGTGGGCTTGGGCGACCTCGCCTTCTGGAGGCGTCTCGGTGAGGTGAGAGAGGTTTAGATGAAGTTCCCGGATTTCAGGGGTACAGAGGAAGATATCGCCTCAATCCAGAAGAAATATCTGGAATATTTCCACGAAGCCGGAAGGGTGCTTGACCTCGGCTGCGGTCAGGGAACCTTCCTGGAGCAGCTGTCGGGGAGCGGGAGGGAGGCTTGCGGCATCGACAGTGACCCTGAAAAGATTAAGCGATGTCTCCAGAAGGGTTTGAAGGCAGAATGTTCGAGTGTGTTTGAATTCTCCGAGCACAGCGACAAACAGTTCGACGGCATCTTCACAAGTCATCTAATCGAACATCTTTTGCCTCAGCAGACAATGAAGCTAATTCAGAACTGTCACAATCTACTGACCCCGGGAGGCATATTGGTCGTCATCACCCCCAACATCGGCAACTTGCACGTCGCCACCGAGACCTTTCATCTGGATTTGACCCATATCCGTCCCTATCCGCTCAAGCTTTTAGTGGCGCTCTTGGAGGAGGCGGGCTTTAGTGTTATCGCCTCCGGAGAGGACCTCGAGACCGCGACCGATTTCACAAGCTCCAAGCTCAAGAGGCTCTTGACGCGGAAACTGATCTTTAGATTGCTGCCCGCCGCATTCCGGGATGCCATATTCTCAGGGGAGGACGTCTTCGTCGTGGGGAGAAAGACTTAGTTATGCGCATCGGCATAGACGTCCGTTGTGCCTACGGGAGAAAAACCGGTGTGGGTTATTACACCTACCACCTTCTGAAAGCCCTTTTTCGACTCGACGCTCATAACGAGTATCTCCTCTTTTTCAACTCTTTGAAGGAGAGACCAGAAGCTATCTTCCAGGGGGAAAATCTGTCTTTGGTTCAACCTCCGTTTCGTCTGCCCAACAGGGTCTTGCACTTTTTCTGGCGGTACCTTGACTTTCCTGCAATAGAGAGATTCATCGGGCCGGTGGAGGTCTTCCATTCCCCGAATTATCAACTCATCCCCACCAAATCAGCAGCCACGGTCATCACCGTTTACGATCTATCCTTCCTGAAATTCCCGGAGGTGACCATGCTCACAGCGAAACTCCACTACGCCAGAAAGATTTTCGACTATGTCCAAGGTGCGGATCTGGTCATCGCCATATCGGAAAACACTAAAAGCGATCTTTTAGAATTGACCAAGATCACAGAGGATAAGATATCTGTTATCCCCGGTGCTTGCGATGAGAAATTCAGACCGATAGATGATCCTCACCGCCTCGAAGAAGTGAAAGAGAGATATGGAATTCAGAACGATTATATCCTGTTTGTCGGGACTATTGAGCCCCGCAAGAATCTGGTGAGACTTTTGAAGGCATATCACCGAATAAGAGATGATATTGAAGCCCAGCTTCTCTTAGTGGGAACCAAGGGCTGGCGGGACAGGGAGATTTATGAGACCTACGACCAACTTCGCCTGTCCGGGAGGGTGAAGTTTTTAGGTTACGTACCGGAGCAGGACCTTCCTTATCTTTACAGCGGAGCGCTTTTCTTTGTCTATCCCTCCATTTACGAGGGTTTCGGACTGCCACCGCTGGAGGCCATCTCCTGCGGATGCCCGGTGATCTCAAGCCGAGTCTCCTCCCTACCGGAGGTCTTGGGTGAGGCAGCAGTTTACGTAGATTCTGAAGATGAGAATGAGATTGCGGAGGCAATTCTGCATTTATACGACGATCCCCAGGAGCGAAAGAGGCTCTCGGAGCTGGGTATAGCTCAAGCAAAGAAATTCTCCTGGGAGGCGAGCGCGAAGATGACTCTAAGGGTCTATGACAAGGCCAGAGAGCTAAAGGGGTCGAATTGAGAATCGGCGTTGACGTCAGAAAGATCAGAGACGGCGGGATCGGAACTTACATCTCCGAGGTGTTGCAGAGACTCATTCCCGCCGATCCTGAGAATCATTACACCCTCTTTTTCGCTCCAGAGGATTTCTCCGAATACAATTACTCCTGGGAGAATGTGACCAAAAAGGTCAATCGATCAGGGAAATACTCCCTCGGCGAACATCTGAGCTTTCCTCTTCAGGCTCGCAGGGAGAGACTAGAGCTTTTCTTTTTCCCCCATTACACCAAGAGCTGGTGGATGCCCTGTCCGGCGATCACCACCGTCCACGACCTCATCCACCTCCGCTTTCCCAAGTACCTACCTAATCCTCTAGCGAAATATTATGCCAGGGTTATCATCGGGAGAGCCTGCAGAAGCTCGAAGGCGGTTATCACGGTTTCGGAGGCTACCAAAAGGGACTTGCTGGAGCTGTTCAAAATAGAAGAGAAAAAGGTAAAGGTGATCTATAATGGGGTTGACCACCAGACCTATCGTCCCCTCCAGGACGAAGAGAGAATCGGAACTTTTGAGAAGAGATATTCCCTGTTTAGACCGTTTATACTTTACGTGGGAGCCCTGAAACCTCACAAGAATATCCCCTCTCTGCTTAAGGGATATTCTCTATCCCCGCTCAAGGGAAACTTCGACCTAGT
>JBHIBM010000191.1:0-4621 GCA_046759085.1 Candidatus Zixiibacteriota bacterium | reverse complement strand
GACATCATCAGCATCCCCACCACCATCGCCGATGCCAAGAGCGCCTTCCAGTGGATCGCCGATCCCGATGGAGATCCCGGCACCACCTGGGACGTCCCCGGAAGCAACTCCAACTCCTGGGGAATCTCCCCGATTTATCACAGTCAGTATTTGCCGGATGGTCCCTGCGACAGCATGTTTTGGGGTTATCTCCGCGGTTGCGAGGCTGCCGGGGTGGTGATAATCTTCTCCGGCGGCAACGAAGGGCCTAGTGCGACCACCCACCGCAACCCCGCCAACTGGGCCGAGGATGATTACACCTGCTTCGCCGTCGGAGCCGTTGACGGTAACGACCCGAACATGCCCATCGCCAGTTTCTCCAGCCGGGGTCCGGAGTATTGCACTCCCACCGGCGACCCCACGATAAAGCCGGAAATCTGTGCTCCGGGAGTGAGCGTTCGTTCCAGCGTCCCGGGAGGAGGCTACTCCTCTTACAGTGGCACCTCCATGGCCTCCCCTCACATCAACGGGGTGGTGGCTCTGATGCGCCAGGCCAGCCCCAATTTGCCGGTCAACTTCATTAAGCAAGTCATAATGGAGACCGCCTTGGACAAGGGTTCTCCCGGGGAGGACAACACCTACGGCTGGGGAGTGGTGGACGCTTACGAAGCGGTGATGCAGGTTTTCACCGGACTCTCCATGTCCTGTGAGGTTTTGTCCCCCACTTTCTGCCGGGGCGCGAACTTCTACTTCAGGGTGAACACCTTCAACTCCACCGGAGGGCCGATCAACGTCGTTATGACCTTCGGCGGTTACGCCGGCTACGACTGCGATCCCGGGAATATCCTGGTGGCCATTCCCAGAAACCGGACCATCCCGGAGGGGACCAACACCACCGGCTACTTCTTCAACGTCCCCTACAGCGCCGCACCCGGCAACTACAGCGCCTCCATCGGCTTCACCCACAGTGGGCAGGACTATTTCTGCTGCATGAACACCAATATCGTCGAGTGTGGACCCTGGAAGGTGGGCGACAACGCCGAATGGGGTTTGGTGGAGGTCGGTCGTCCGGAGGTATCTTTGCCGACGGTTACCTCCTTAGCTCAGAACCACCCTAATCCCTTCAACGCCAACACCAACATCGGCTATGCGCTGGCGGAGGCGGGGAAGGTCGAGCTGAAGGTTTATAACTTGAGCGGGCAGCTGGTGGAGACTCTGGTTGACGGTTTCCAGGAGGCCGGCGAGTATGTGGTCACCTGGGAGGCTTCCTCGGTCTCCAGCGGAGTCTATTTCTACAAGCTGATCACTGCCGATTACACCTCCGTGAAGCGGATGAGCCTCTTGAGATAGGCTCTCCCAGTTGCGGAAGGTTAGGGCCGGTCATCTCTGACCGGTCTTTTTTTTGAAAAAAACACTTGACAAGGGGATGACAAATGGTTATTTATATATAGCAAGGATAGAGCAACAGGCTCAACCGCGACGAACCTCTTTTCATCTTCGCGGGTTTGCGGTGTCTGTAAACTTCATTTAGCCTCAGTCGGGAATTGGAAAGTATGTTTTAGGTGACATAGGTTTGACCTCATTCGAGAGATCTAGTTATGAGGATCCAGAGAGGGTCAGAAGTGTCAACTCTAAAGCTGAAAGGAGGGAGGAGCAAACAGAAAACGCAATAGCTCACAACCTGTAACCTTTGATTTCCGAGAGGAGGTGATAGCCGCACCAACAATATCCACAATTCCTTGATCCACTAATTCTCTTAACTTCTAACTGGTTCTTCTCCTTCACGAAGAGCCTGGAGTGAAAAAATGATTAGGAAAGGTCTTTTGACACTGGCAGTGGTTCTGCTGTTTTCTGCTGCAACTATGGCAGAAGAAGCCAGTAACACTGCCGATGTCTACGAAGGTTTCTTCCCCGTCATCAGCTCATACGGCGAGCTTGATGCAAACTGTCCCTGGAATGAGGACTGCAGCACCGGGACTGTAACTGGTGACGACTATCAGTTAGGTGTGGAGTTCGACGGCACCGACCTCTGGGTCAGCAGTAGCGCCACCGTTACCCACGGTGGCGACAACCGTCTCTTACGTTTCAACCGCGCTTGTCAGCTTATAGACGACCTCACCCAGAGCACCACCTCCACCTGGGGATGGCGCGACCTCGCCTGGGATGGAACTTATCTTTACGGCTCCGACGAGAACGAATTGGTCAAATTCCTCCCGCCTCCCATCGGAGGTCCCATCGTTAAGATCCCTCTGGTCAAGCCCGCTGGTATCAACCCCGTTAGAGCCATTGCTTATGACCCCGCGACCGGTCATTTGTGGACCGCCAGCTTCCGTTCCGACATTGTGGAGTTTGACCCCGTCACCGGGGCGAGTTTCTGTGTAGCTGCAAACAACAGGCCGATTTACGGCATGGCCTGGGACGATGTGTGCTATGCAGCTTTAGGTTACGCCAACCCGATGCTTTGGATCCACTCTCAGGGTGGAACACCTGGGCTCACGATGATCCTGTTTGACCCGGTAGCCTGCGCATATACCGCCGACTCTTGTATGGGTCTACAGCCTGGCGCCATCGCCGGTGGCATGGCCTTCGATGCTGACAACTACACGCCTGGTGTGGGCAAACTGCTAGGCTTTAATCAGGGGACTCCCGACATGATGCAGGCTTATGAGGTCTGCCAGACCACCGGGGTCTCCATGAGCTGCACCAACCTAACCCCGGTTTTCTGCCAGGGTAAGCACGTCTACTTCCAGGTGACCACCACCAACACCACCGGCGCGCCCATCACTGTCACCATGACCTTCACCGGCTATTCTGGCAACGGCTGTGTGCCCGGGAACGAGATGGTCGCCATCCCGAGCACCAAGACCATTCCGGTCGGCGTTGACACCAAGAACTACTTCTTCAAGGTTCCGAATGCCGCTGGTCCTGGTCCGTACAGCGCCAAGATCTCCTTCACCCACGCTGGCACCACCTATGAGTGCTGCATGAACTTCACCTGTGTCGCGTGCAACCCCTGGAGGGTTGGCGACAACACCGAGTGGGCTTGGGGAGAGGTCGACCGTCCGGAGATTGGACTTCCGACCACGACTGCTTTAGCTCAGAACTATCCTAACCCCTTCAACGCCGAGACCAACATCGGCTACCTCTTGGCCGAGGCCGGGAATGTGAACCTCTCGGTTTACGATATCTCCGGTCGCTTGGTTGAGACCTTGCTTGATGGGTATCAGGAAGCTGGCGAGCACATCGTGACCTGGAATGGTTCCAACGTTTCCAGTGGAGTCTATTTCTACAAGGTCACCACTTCCGACTACACCGCCACCAAGATGATGAACCTGCTGAAGTAATGCAGTTCTGATTTGGTGGTATAGCCACTGCTGGGGCGGGGTTAATTCCCCGCCCCACTTTTTTATGCCCGGATTTCCCCCTTGAGAATCCGTTCAGACTCGAAAAAACGGCGAGGATGAACTCACTGTCCTACGGTACAGTCAGCTCCGGGGCAGGAATGCCCCGGCCATTCGATAGAAAGGGGCAGGGGTACAACCCCTGCCCAAGCGAGGGAGCATTCCCTGTCTACTGTCTGTTGGCTCTGGAAACCTGAAGGTTATACGACCGTAGGAGCTCGTATAAGACGTCCCGTCCGATACCCAAAAGGTCACAGATGAGGGCATCCATGACCAACGGTGGCGATTTAGCGTCCTGTTCAGACGGGACCGGTCCCTGTCGAATGTGGACATTCGAAAGCGTAGAAATGCTGGGGTGCGAGCTGCTACCTCCCCTTGAACTCCGGTTTTCTCTTCTCAAGAAAAGCGGTGGTACCCTCGGTTTTATCCTCGGTGCCGAAGATCTTTCCGAACTCGGTAATCTCCTCTTCACAGCCCGAAGTTAAGTCCTTCTCCAGACCCTCATTGATGCACCTCTTGGCGGCCACAATCGCCAGGGGACCTTTGGAGAGGATTTTTCCTGCCAGCTGTTTGGCCTTTTCCATTAGCTCGGCTTGGGGATGAACGTGTTCAACCAGTCCGATGCGCTGGGCCTCCTGGGCGTCGATCACATCTCCGGTGAAGATGAGCTCTTTGGCTTTTCCCTTTCCTACCAGACGAGCTAACCTCTGGGTGCCGCCATATCCCGGGATTATGCCCAGGTTGACCTCCGGCTGACCCAGCCTGGCATTTTCGGAGGCTAGGCGGATATCACAAGCCATCGCGATTTCGCAGCCGCCGCCCAGGGCAAATCCATTCACGGCGGCGATGACCACCTTGGGCATCCCCTCGATTAAGTGCATAAGTTCGTGTCCCCGTCTTGACTTCTCCGCTCCCTTTTCGGGGTCGCAGAGCTTGAGCTCGCTGATGTCGGCACCGGCCACGAAGGCCTTCTCCCCAGCCCCGGTTAAGATTATGACTCTCACCTCCGGGTCATCTGACAACTTCGAGAAGATGTCCAAAAGCTCGGAGACGGTCTCGTCGTTCAGAGAGTTTAAGGCCCGTATGCGGTTGACGGTGACAATTGCTAACCCTTTTTCTTTCTCCAAGAGGAGATTCTTGTATTCCATAAAGACTCCAGATTTTGTCGAAGGCTAAATTGAAGAGGTCTGGATCGGTTCCGGCCTCGGTTGCGAAAACGCTTTGATGGTGCAAACCTCAAA
>JBHIBM010000190.1:0-4638 GCA_046759085.1 Candidatus Zixiibacteriota bacterium | reverse complement strand
TTGGCAGCTATCGCCGTCGGTTTCCTGATAGTCCCCTCCTGTTCTATCGGAGGCGACCGGGAGGTCTTAAAGACTTTCGAGGCTCTGAAGAATTTGATAATTTCTGTCTCTGAGGAGATAAAACCCTCGGTGGTGCATATTGAGGTCGTTCAGAAGCGCGACGCTCAGAAGTTTGAGGTTTTGGGTTCCGGCTTGATAGTTGATGAGCAGGGACACATCCTGACAAACGACCATGTGGTCGACAAGGCTCAGTCGATCAAAGTAACCCTGGAGAGCAAATTGGAGTATCCGGCGGTTGTGGTGGGGGTAGACAAGCAGACCGATCTGGCACTGATTAAGATCGACTGCCCGGAGAGATTGAAGGTCGCCAGATTAGGTGACTCCGACAAGGTTCAGGTTGGGGAGTGGGTAATTGCGGTCGGCAACCCTTACGGTTTCGACCGCACCGTCTCCTTTGGAATTGTCTCCGGCAAGGGGCGAGTGCTTCAGCTCCCGACCCAGACCCCGTTTCTGAGTAATTTTATACAGACCGACGCTGCCATCGACCCCGGCTCCTCCGGTGGACCTCTGGTGAACCTGAGGGGAGAGGTGATCGGAATCAATTCAATCGGTTATGGTCGCGGTCAGGGGTTCACGGTGCCGATAAACATCGCCATTGAGGTCAAGGAGAAACTGCTTGCCACCGGGAACATCGACCGCGGTTGGCTGGGGGTTTTCATGCAGCCTCTGTCCCGGGAGTTCGCGGAGTATTTCGGAGACAAATCCTTGCAGGGGATATTGGTCTCGGATCTGATGCCCGACTCCCCGGCCGAGAGGGCCGGACTTCTACCTGGAGACATTATCACCTCCTTCAATGGCCAGGTGGTCTCCGCAGAGAAGAGGGAGGATCTAAATCAGTTTCAGCTCTTGGTATCCTCCACCACGGTGGGGAGCGAGGTCTCCCTGGACATAATCAGGGACGGGAAAGATGTAAGGGTCAAGGTCGGCATCGGACTACAGCCCAAGATCAAGCCGGAAGAACTGGAATTGGAGGATTTGGGCTTCACGGTGCAGGAGATCACTGATCAGATATTCAGGGGGTATATGCTCGAGGACAAGAAGGGTGTTTTCGTCTCCTATGTTGAGGTTGGAGGAGTGGCCCGAACCGGGCAGCTTATGCAGGCTGACGTCGTCAAGTTTCTGGAGGCCCAGGAAGTCACCGATTTGGGGAGTTTCAAGGAAGTTCTGGATGCGAACCGACATAAGAGACTGATCCTGCTCAAGGTTAAAAGGGGCAAGGCCTACCGTTGGGTGCTTTTGAATCGGGAAGAGAAAACTCTGAAATAGTAGAGGCACAAGGTCAAATAGCTCTGGAGCGTTTTCATGACTTCACTCTTTGATATAAGGAGGATTGCTCTGCCAGCACTTCTGATGGTTCTGACACTGACGGTCACGGCTTTCTCTCGGGGGGAGATTGAGCTCCTGCTGGAGTTAAAGCTGGCCAAAGAGCAGATTGTTGCCGGGGAACCGGTCTTCTATTCGGTGAGGTTGGAGAACGAGGGGGTGGAGATTCTTCTGCGTGAAATCCCCTTTGAGCCAATCTCGACTGTCGCCTCCGTTTACTACAACAGGGGTGCCCAAGAGCCCCGGAGAGTTTTCTGGCCACCGAAACCCTCCAGCTTTGTTACTACAGAGTATGCTCCCTTCAAGAAGGGGGAAGTGAAGAAAATAAAAGGCCTCATCTACTTCGATTACAATCCCGAGCTGCAAAGCTACCCCTTTTCTCAGCCCGATTTTTACACCTTAAAGGCGGTCCTGGAGGTCGACTACAAGCTCGGAGAGACGCTTACGTCGAAGAGACTGGAGTCGAACTTTGCTACTCTTCTGGTTAGACCGACACCTCCGACCGAGAGAGAGATCTTGGAGCTCATCGACGCGGAGAGCTTCGACTATCATCTTCGCGAGGGAAGCGTGGCTCAGAAGGCCGCCAAATTCGAGGTGAAGGGAGATGAACCTTTCACTTCCTTCATCCAGCACCGAGCGGCGTATCAGTCCTTTGAGGAGATTGACATCACCTTCCAGAAGAACAGGCTCACCCCCTATATCAAATTCGGCCTCATGAAGGGATATTTCAAGGCCGGGCAACCGCGCAAGTCGATTGCCGCCGCCAGCCGGCTGATCATATATGCCGGAGATTTCCTCCTGTTGGAGGAGGTATATCGCTACCTGTTGAAGTGCTACCAAGCGACGCAGCAACCCGCTTCCGCCAAGACTTATGAGCGTTTCCTCAGGGAGGAGTACCCGGAGTATTACAAGATCCTGAAAGATCGGGGAGATTTCTAGAACGCTTTGGCTCTTCCCATTCCCGAGGATAATTCTTGCCGGGGAAGAGGTCGAGACCGTGAGCACAGTTTGCTGTCCAATTCGAATCGATGTTGCGCCGACGGTGAATGCTGATGCCGACGCTACGCACCCAGACCAGATTCCGTTTCATGCTCTTGCTGCTGGTGTTGATCATCGGGTTGGGCACCTTCGGGTACATGCTCATCGAGGATTGGAAAGTCTTGGACGCCCTCTATATGACGGTGATAACCTTAGCCACCGTCGGTTTTCGAGAGGTTCACCAACTTACGCCCCTGGGACAGATCTTCACCGTTGTGCTCATAGTCTTCGGGGTCGGAGGAGTCATATATACCATAGGGACCTTGGCCCAGCTTTTGATCGAGGGGGAGCTTCAGGAATTACTGGGGAGGAGAAAGATGGAAAAACAGCTGCAGAGAATCAGAGATCACTACATTATTTGTGGATATGGCCGAGTGGGCAAGCAGGTCTGCAGAGAGTTCAGGCAACGCCGCGTACCTTTTGTCGTTGTGGAGAAAGATCCGGCTCTCTTGGAGGAGTTGACCTGTGAGGGCGTCATCTATCTTCAGGGAGATTCCACCGAGGACCACACCCTCATCGAGGCCGGCATAGAGCGGGCGAAGGGGTTGGTTTTGACGATCGCCTCTGAGGCTGACAATGTCTTCGTCACCCTGACCGCACGGCAGTTGAACCCCGACGTTTTCATCACCGCCAGGGCAGATTCTCCCTCCGCGGAGAAAAAAATCTACCGTGCCGGGGCCAACAAGGTGGTCTCCCCTTACATCATCGGGGGAAATCGCATGGCAATTGCGACCTTACAGCCCTATGTGGGAGATTTTCTCAGGTTGGGGGAGTTGGACAAAGATACCGGGCTAACCATTGAGGAAGTTCAGATCGATCCCGGCAGTCCCATTGCCGGAAAAACCTTAAAAGATTCTGCCCTTCGGGAAGAGACCGGTTTCAACCTCATAGGAATAAAGAAAGCCACGAAGGAAGTCCTTTTCAACCCTCCCCCTGACACCATGATTCAACCCGGAGATATTCTGATAATCTTCGGGGAGGTGCGAAAGCTGGAAATGCTTGAGAAGAGTGGGGAATTCAGATAGGCTTTCGAACCCTATCCCGTGAACTCTCCATCAATCCTCTCAGATCCTATTTCTTGACATGGGCATAAAAGCCCGGCTTGGTCATTTTGAATGTAGCGGGATGCCTTCTCAGTGCTGCGGTAACGCTGGCACCGGGCACCTTGGAGGAGATCTTTATTCCTCCGGCCCGGAGGCGCTTTACCATCTCGGAGACTTTCAGCGGCACCCCCGATCGCTTCAGCAGAATCTCAACCGCTTCCGCAATCTTCATGCCCTTGAAGCGTTCTCCGGCGGCCGCTTTTCTTGGTGCCTTTAAGCGCTTAGGGACCCTTGCTCTCGAGGGCCTGGCCGCTTTTCGTACCGCCATCCGTCTGCTGCCGCCTCTCTCCGTCGCCTGGATGAACTGACAAGCCTCAACATACTTATCAAGAATGTCGATCTCCTTGTCCATCTGAAGCTTCTTTGCTTCTAAGTCCTTAATCTTTCTCCTTGCGGACTCAATCCTTCCTCTGATTCCAACTCTGCCAGCCTTTGCCATTTACTGACCTCCTTACGCTTGGTAGAAGATTACTATCGTCAACTACAACTATCAAATAGATCTTACACTTTCAGTATACCCAACCCGCAACATGATGTCAAATCTTTTATGACCTCTTCCCTTTAACTTTCCATGTCTTATCTCTTCCGTCCGGTTACCAGCTAACACTGATCATCAGACATCGCACTCCGCACGCGCGAATCCTTCCTCCCAAGTGATATCTCTCGCACTGACAATATGTGTAACGGTGGTAGCTTGTTAGATTCGTCACGTGAGGGAGAATCCTCCGTCGACAATAATAGTCTGTCCTGTGATCCAGCGCGACTCCTCAGAGCAAAGGAAGGCAACGACATCGGCAATGTCCTCCGGTCGACCCAGGCGTTCACCTGGTGTCCGGGTGATGACTTGCTGCTTGAGACTCTCGAAATCGGGCAGGCCCCTCAAGGCTTCAGTATCTATGAAACCCCCACAGACGGTATTGGCGTTGATTCCTCTTGGAGCCAAGTCCACTGCTAAGTATCTCGTTAGAGTTTCGAGAGCGGCTTTCGAGACTGCCATGGAAGCATATCCCTTTATATATCGCTGTGACCCCAGACTTGTAATCGCGACGATCTTGCTCCCTGAGGGCATCATGTCTTTAGCCTTCTGGACGCAACGCAGATATGCCTTGGCGTT
>JBHIBM010000189.1:0-4657 GCA_046759085.1 Candidatus Zixiibacteriota bacterium | reverse complement strand
GGAGTTGATTGCTCTGGAGAGCTCCCGTTCGGAGACGTAGCTGTCTTTCATCTTGGAGATTCCAGCTAATATTCCCTCCTTGGCGGTCTGGAAATTCTCCCAGCCAGTCCCCATGCTGGCGTAAAACCATCCGAAATCCCGGTCGAACTTCACCGTAGAACCAACACTGTAAGCCAACCCCTGGACCTCCCGCAATTCTAATCCCAAGTGGGAGGAGAGGATAGCAGTTGCCACCACCAACGGGATGGCGTCATCGCTTTTCAGTCCGCAGGTGAGGTTCCCCAGATAGATGTAAACCTGCTCCTTTTCCATCCTAAACTGGGCGGTTTTCTTTACCCGCGATTTCTCGGGGACAGAGAACTGGAGGTAGCTTTTTCCGCTCGGTCTCATATCCCCGAAGTACTTCCTGACCAGCTTCAACATCTCATCCGGAGGGTAGTTCGTCACCACCGTCAGGATTAGATTTTCCGGGGCGTAGAAATATTTGTGGAAGTCAAGCAAGTCTTGTCGGGTGAAGCTCTCCACGGTTTCATTCTTGCCCAAAATCGGTCTGTTGTATGGATGAAAGCTGAAAAGGACAGAGTAAAAGAGCTTCCTGCAGGCTTTGTAGGTGCTTTCCTCCTCCATTGCCTGAAGCCGCCCGACCTGCATTTTCGTCTTCCGAATTTCCCCCTCCGGGAAGGAGGGATTCTTGACAATGTCAGAAAGGAGTTCCAGCCCCTTTTCGGTGAACTCGTCGATGGTTTCGAACTTGACAAAGGTGTAAGCGGGGGTGGTATATCTGTCATCATAGGGGATGTAAGGGTTGTCGTTGGTGATGATGTTGGCGCCGATAGCATCCAGATCTTTGGAGAGCTCTTCTGCGGAGCGGGTGGTGGTCCCCTTGGTCAGCATGCGGTTAACGAAATCTGCAATCCCGGTCTGCTCGGAGGGTTCCAGAAGGGCTCGACTCTTCCCTATAATGTTTAGTCCTAAAACTCGGCTGTCGGGGTTGCTTTTGATTATGACGGCCAGGCCGTTCTTGAGAGTTGTCTTCTTATACTTGGTGTGGGAGGTTCCCCCGAAGGCAAAGCCGAACAGTAGAGCTCCTGAGAGCAGTGACATTAGGACAACAGTGATAGTTCTCTTCATGAATTGCTTCCTTTCCTTATTCCGGTACGACCGCGGTGGCGGTGTATTTGAGATCGGAGAAATATTTCCGCGCAATTCTGGAGATGTCGCGGGGGCCGACTTTGGAGAGGTTATCCACGTAGCCGGCGATGAAATCATAACCGCAATTCTGGAGAATCTGCGCCTTCATGAATGCGTAGAAGTGCAGCTTGTCCTCCAGGTAGTACTCGTTGGCTTTCGATTTGACGATGAAGCGGCCGACATCCTCTTGGGTGAATCGATCCTGGGTGAAGCCTCTTATGACGGCGTTGACCGTGCCGACAATGGTTTCCACATCGGCTTTCTTCCCGGCGGTAACAGAGACATGCAAGAGGGAGAACTCCTTCTGGGTTTCCAGATACGCAGAAACAGTAGTCGCTAACGGAGGGTCAGGCTTGGTCAGAGCCTTATACAACGGTGAGGCCTCCCCGGCATCCAAAATTTGGGCTATGATCTCGAAGACGTAATAGTCGGGGTTGGAGAAGTGCGGCGCCCGATAGGAGATATTGATGTTGGTCACCTTCGTGGGAAACCACAGGATTTCAGTGCTGTTGGCGGGGGAGAAGTTGAAGCTTACCTCCATCCCCGGCGGGAGAGGTTTCCTTTCCCAGCTGCCGAAGTATTTTTTAATCATTTTTTTCATATGCTTGGTCTTGAAATCTCCAATCAACAGCAGAGTCATATTGTTGGGAATGTAGTGAGATTTCCAGTAATCGATGACTTCCTCTTTTGCGATCGAGGAGATGACTTCGGCGTTCCCGATGACCGGGAGGGCGTAGGGTGAGTTACCGTAGACAACCCCGTCGTGGAACTTCTCCACCCGATAGTTGAGGTCATCATCGTCCTTTTTTATCTCCTCGGTGACCACCTTCTGTTCCTTTTTGTATTCCTCCTCCGGGAAGGCCGAGGCGAAAAGCTGGTCGGACTGAATGGCCATCCCTTGTTCGATGAACTCCTTCGGCATCAGAATGAAGAATGTGGTCATCTCTTTTCTGGTGAAGGCGTTGATATAACCACCATAGTTTTTGATTCCCTCGTTGATGTCGATTCGGCTTCTGGTGGCGGTTCCGTCGAAGAGCAGGTGTTCCAGGAAATGGCTGAAGCCGTTGTTGTGCTCATTTTCGTACTTGCTGCCGGCACCGACGCAGACGATGGAAGTTATCATCGGGCTGGCGTGGTTTTCTTTTAAGATGACCTTCATCCCGTTGTCAAGCTGGTATTGAGTGGTGGGCGAAGGGGAGAATTTACCCGCCTGTGGAGCTGTAAGCAGCAGGAGAGAGGAAAGAAAAAAACCAACTGCAATGGTGGTGACATTTTGTATTCTGGACATCAGACCTCCGAAAGTGAAATAACCAGGCCCAGCGCTAAAGCTTTCTCGAGTAAGTTATGTAATTGTTTAGAATGTTTTTGTCAAGCACCCATTTGGACAAAGCAAACAGCAAACAGTAGACAGCGGAGAGGCGATGAGCATTACTGCTTTCTGTGAACTAAGTAGGGTAGGCCAGCGGGGGCTGTCGCGGGGACTTACTACCTGCTCGGTCAGGGTTGTACCCCTGGCCGTCAACCGGCGATGAAAACATGTCTATAAACAGGCTGTCGGCGATTTTGAAAATCACCTCCGGGCGGTCGTAGAAGTCAGAGGCTATTCTGGCTCTGATCAGGCTCAATCTTCTCTGGCCGAGCAGAGGGCCGGTCGGCTCGAAGCATGCAAGTCTTGAACTATGAGCTTTTCTGGCAATGCCTTGCGGGATTCCACTCTGACGCGAAAAGCAGCTGCAACTCAAACAAAAACCTCCCGCCAGAGGCAGAACTCCGGCGACGCTGTTCAAAAACTGACCACTGAATTTATCGACAATTATGAGGAAAGACTTTAGCGCCCCTGGGGAAAATCTACAGGTTGAGAGGGTGAGGTTTGGTTGTTGGAGAAAAGCTTGATGCCTCTGGTGTCAGCCCAGAGCCGATTCGCCCATGTCGGAGAGGGGTTCCCTTATCTCTTCGGGAGCGACTCGTATCTTGGTATTGATTAGTTCCCGATTCGAAAGCATCAGATTTGTATTTTCCTCCTGAAGTGAATTGACTCTCGCCAGGAGTTCCTCCACTTCTGGCATTTCTGTCGCCTGTTCGGAGAATTCGGTTGAAGCCTTCAGGTCGGAGAGGGCCTTATCCAGGTCCAGGAGTTGGCACCGACACTCGTCCATATCATTGATGGCTTGAAGGAGGCTATCGGAGTCGTCTATTGTCAAGGCGGTCTGTTGCTCCTTTAGGATGCGGTTCATGGCATCGGAACAATCGACCATCTCGGTCAGTCTCTCTATCAACTTCTTCTGGAACTTCCTGCCCATATCATAGGGTCTCCTTACCTGTAGATAATCGGCAGAGAATGGAAAAAGCTTTATGCCTTTGGTGGATCGTCCACCTGCAATCGGAATGTGGGGGAGTGTGCAGAGGTCGGTGGACGCTTTGTCAACGACAGAAGTTATGGTTTCTCATATCCGTGTCTGACGAATTGGAGGTATTTGTAATACTCAGCTAAAGGGGTTTCGGAGTGCATATGTGACTTGTCATCTATGAATATCCTTGATATGCCGAGGTAATACATATCACTGCATCTTATGGTATCAGCAACGATAACTCCGGTGGATATAGTGTCCGCCGCCTCCAGAAACCATACACTATCACCAGACTGGCTAATGAAAACGTTTGTAGTTCTCACCAGAGCACCGTCATATCTGATGTGATGAACGTCCCAATAGCCACTCAAATCTTCCGTTTGAGGGACTACAAGCGTGGGTTTTTCACACCGCTGAAATAGAGCCAAGGCAATTACAAGGAGAATTAGGATCTTTGCTCTCATTTCATTCTCCCCTTTTAGGTAGGATTTCATAGAAGCTCCGCGTCCTTATGAAATCCCAGAGGCATCTGGGTGAGGAAATCAAGCCAGAAACACGCTGTTGGGGAAGCTATGGTTTCATTCCTTTTTTATAACTACCTCTATAGAATACTCTCCGTCGCTGTGTATTTCGGGGTCTGTAATTGTATGACCCGCATTGCATTCCTTTGCATAAATTACTTTCTGATTAGCAAGCGTTCGTTGAATTAGCGGAATGAGGCCGATGGTGTCCGGCTCTTCATCTGTGTCTGTTAAAAAGAAGTGTTTGTGATCGTTATTCCAACGGGATGGTAAAGTTTTCTTCTTCTCATATAAATCCCGATGAGGTATATATAAAATCAAATATCCCCGAGGTTTCAAAACCCGCCACCAATTCCTGAGGGCAATGTCAGGATTGACCATATGCTCAAGTGTATGTGAAGAATAGACAAAGTCAAATCTTGCATCTTCCATACCGTGCAGATACTGCGCATCACCGTGCTCCCTATCCCATCCTTTACAATTTGGTGCTAAAAGATCGCCGCCATATCCGATGTCTAATCCTTTACCCTGACAATACTTGTCAAAGAAGCCCTCTTCTGTTCGACGTTGTTTCGCTTTTGCGGTTTCACCCGGCTT
>JBHIBM010000188.1:0-4658 GCA_046759085.1 Candidatus Zixiibacteriota bacterium | reverse complement strand
TCACCGGCTGGACCGGTCGGCCCCACCCTCAGAATATCGCCGAGCTCAAGGCCAACATCGAAGCCGACCTGGACATCAAGGCCCGCGCCGAGGCCGAAAAACTATTGAGACAAAATCTCATCCGAAAGGTGGTAGAGGTCAACCCCATCGAGATACCGGAATCCTTCGTCTCCGACTACACCAAGTCAGTTAGCCAGGGATTGAAAAGCAAACTCACAGATTTGGAAGAGGAGAAATTCCAGGAGAGCTATCGCCCCCACCTCATCGACCAGCTGCGCTGGGAGCTTCTCTTTCACCGCATCGCCGAAGAGGAGAAAATCGAGGTCACCGCGGACGATCTCGAGGGATGGGTAGGAAGATACGCCGAGAGATTTCAGCTCCCTAAAGAAAAGATCAGGCAGAATCTATCCGATGAGAAAGAAAAACAGAGGATCGAAGAACAGCTTTTGGAGGAGAAGGTCACCGATTTTCTGATTTCCAAATCGGAGATACGGGAGAGGGGTCTCCCATACTATGCCGAATGAGAGAACTCAAGATATCACAGCAGGAGATTGATATGCCTCTAATACCGATGGTTGTGGAACAGAGCGGGAGAGTGGAGAGAGCCTACGATATTTACTCCCGGCTCCTGAAGGATCGCATTGTCTTTGTGGGCACTCCCATCGACGATAATGTCGCCAATCTGATTATTGCCCAGCTTCTATTTTTGGAGGCCGAAGAGCCCGAAAAGGATGTTTTTCTCTACGTCAACTCGCCCGGGGGTACCGTGACCGCAGGCATGGCGATCTATGACACCATCCAGTTTATCAGGCCGGACGTTGCCACCACTTGCGTGGGACTGGCGGCAAGCATGGGGGCGCTTCTGTTGGCGGCAGGTGCTAAGGGGAAGAGGGCGGCCCTCCCCAATTCCCGGATTCTGATTCACCAGCCCTGGGGTGGGGTGCAGGGGCAGGTCTCCGACATCGAGATCCACGCCAAGGAGATGCTGGAGGTAAAAAGACGTATCAACGAAATCCTGTCCAAGCATACCGGCCAGCCGATGGAGAAGATCGAACAGGATACCGACCGCAACTTCTTCATGTCCGCCGAAGAGGCCAAGGCGTACGGACTGGTGGATGAGGTGTACGTCAAACGGGAACGATAGATTCCCGCTTTCGCTTCTGTCCTCCCTGAAAGTGAGCTGAAAGTATGCCCGACAGCAAAAATGACCGCGAAGGACCGATCGCGGAATGTTACTTCTGTGGACGTCCTCAGAGCCGCACCGAGAGGCTTTTTGCCTCCTCCAGGGCGGCAGTATGTTCTTTTTGCATCGAAACCCTAAACCAGGTAGTTCAGACCGAGAAGATTGCCTCCATCAGCGAGCACCTGAAAGTTGTGCCGACGCCGGTGGAGATTAAAACCTTTTTGGACCAGTATGTCATCGGGCAGGAGCTTGCCAAAAAGACCATTGCAGTTGCGGTTTACAACCATTACAGAAGGATCCTGAACCCCCCCGAAAAGGAAGATGAGGTCGAACTGGAGAAGTCGAACATCCTCCTTCTGGGCCCCACCGGGACCGGTAAGACCCTCCTGGCACAGACTCTGGCACGATTACTCAAGGTTCCGTTCACCATAGCTGATGCCACCGTTCTCACCGAGGCCGGCTATGTCGGGGAGGATGTCGAGAACATCCTGGTGCGGCTGCTGCAGGCCGCCGACTACAATGTTGCCTTCGCGGAGCGGGGAATCGCTTACATCGACGAGCTGGACAAGATTGCGCGCAAGGATGCCAATCCCACCATAACCAGAGATGTCTCCGGGGAGGGAGTGCAGCAGGGGCTTTTAAAGATTTTGGAGGGAACGATCGCGGCGGTGCCACCCCGAGGCGGGCGCAAACATCCCGAACAACCCCTGATCAACATCAACACCAAGAATATCCTCTTCCTCTGTGGCGGTTCCTTCGACGGATTGGAGAAGATAATCCAGCGTCGCTTAGGCAAAAAGGTCATCGGCTTTCAAGCGGAGTCGGCTCTCAAGGATATGTCTATTGGGCAGGTGTTATCTTGCGTGGAGCCGGGAGATCTCTTGGAGTTCGGGCTTATTCCCGAGATCATCGGTCGACTGCCGGTGGTCAGCGCCCTGGATGCCCTCGACAAAGAGGCCCTGCTCAAGATCTTAACAGAGCCGAAAAACGCCTTAGTCAAGCAGTATCAGAAATTCTTCGAGCTGGAGGGGGTGAGGTTGACCTTCACCGAAGAGGCTTTGGATACGGCGGTGGATCTGGCCTTGAAGCGGGAGATAGGAGCACGAGCCTTGAGGAGCATCTTAGAGGCGGCGATGCGGGATATCATGTTTCAGCTACCCTCTCAGCAGGGGATTGCGGAGTGTATCATAACTCCTGAGGTTATTTCGCGGGGACAGCCTCCCACCTACATAATGGTAGAGGATTTGAAGAGAAAGAGGGCGTGAGAATAGTTCACAGTTCACGGTTCACAGTTCACGGGTAATTTTCCTGTTCCCTGTCTCCTGTTTCCTCTTGGTCAAGGTGGCGTCAGTCATACGACCCATATCGGATGCCCACATCTGATGTGAGCTGTCCAACGTGGGCATTCGACAGCACCGGAACCTTCAATGTCCCTTGAGATACGAAAAGCCGAGTTCCCTGTTCATCCCATCTCTGTTGGTATCGGACACCTCGTCCGATACCGCGAAGACAATGTCACTTGAAATTAAAAGAGCCGAGTTCATTACGTCTGTTTACAGCCTCGACAAGCTGCCTAAACGGAGACTACTGGAGATGGCCGTCGCCGGTCGTTCCAACGTCGGCAAATCCTCGCTCTTGAATCGATTGGTGGGACGGAAAAGTTTGGCGAAGGTCTCCTCCACTCCGGGGAAAACCCGCTGTCTGAACTACTTTCTGATAAACGAAGGTTTCTATCTGGTTGACCTTCCCGGTTACGGTTATGCCAAGGCCGCGAAATCCCTCAAGAAGGCCTGGGCGGAGCTGGTGAGCAACTACCTTGAAGATTCAGAATATCTGGCCGGGCTGGTGCACATCATCGACAGTCGTCGTCCCCCCACGCCTCTTGATCGCCAGCTCACTGAGTATCTGCAAGATTTGGGGGTGAGAGTGTTAGTGGCCTTGACCAAAGTGGACAAACTGACGAATCGATCCCGAGCCGAGCTCACAAGGGAGCTTGAGAAGGATGAGCTTTACGGCCCATTGGACAAGATCTTCTTCTCAATTGTTACCGGGGAGGGTAAAAGGGAGATTCTAAGGTGGATGGAGGCGCAGCTAACCTACGCCAAGACCCTTTCGAAAAGATAAAGGAGAGCCAATGCCAAACATCGCGGTCTTAGGAGCTCAGTGGGGAGATGAGGGGAAGGGGAAAATAGTTGACCTCCTGGCGGAAAAGGCCGATATCGTCGCCCGTTTTCAGGGTGGCGCCAATGCCGGACATACTGTCGTTTTTGGAAAGGAGCAGTTCATCCTTCACCTTCTTCCCTCCGGCGCTCTGCACCCGGGGAAGGTATGTGTCATTGGCAACGGGGTGGTGGTGGACTTAGAGCAGCTTTTCCGGGAGGTGGAGGAGCTGAAAACCAGGGGATACGATCTGACCGGCAGGCTTTTTCTCTCCGGAAAGGCGAATCTGGTCTTGCCCTATCACAAGATGATTGACCGTCTTTCAGACTCCCATAAGGGGGATGAAGCTGTTGGGACGACATCTCGCGGCATAGGTCCTGCATACGTCGACAAGGTTAATCGCCTCGGCATTCGGGTTTCCGACATCTTCGACCGGGGGACGCTGGAGAGGAAGCTAAACCTCACTTTGGGCTTCAAGGAAGATTTTGCGGATAGGTCTGAAGACAAGAAAGCCTTCGACAGGGACCACTTGCTGAATAGTCTGCTTTCTTACGGAGATAGGTTGACGCCTCTGGTGTGCGACACCTCAATTCTGCTTCTGGAAGCAATTGAGGAGAAGAAAGATATCCTCTTCGAAGGTGCCCAGGGGGCTCTTCTAGACGTTGATTTCGGTACCTACCCTTATACCACCTCCTCTAACACCTCTGTGGGGGGAATTTTCACCGGGTTGGGCATCCCCCCGGCGGCGCTTCACGAGACCATCGGAATAGCCAAGGCTTACAATACCAGGGTGGGCAACGGGCCCTTCCCAACGGAAGAGACCGGCGAGACTAAGACCAGATTAAGAGAGAGGGGAAACGAGTTCGGGGCAACCACCGGGCGTCCTCGTCGCTGTGGATGGCTGGATTTGGTGGCCTTGAAATACACAACTCGGATCAACGGGGCAAACAAACTGGCGCTGACCAAGTTGGACGTTCTGGACGAGTTTTCGGAGATAAATGTTTGCATCTCCTACCAGATTAACGACGACCAAACAGATCGCTTTCCCGAAGACCTGAGCTGCTGGGAGAATTGTAAGCCTGTCTATCACTCCCTTCACGGCTGGCAATCAGAAACCTCCGGCCTCACCTCGTGGAGAGAACTTCCTCAGAAGGCTAAAGATTATGTCTCCTTCATAGAGGATTTCGTGGGGATAGAGGTCGGGTTAATCTCCACCGGGATCTCACGCCACGAGATAATATACAAGAGCTGAAATTCCGGGGGAAATCTACCGGAGATGTGACGATCGAGTCTTTGAGATGGGGAGGGAGGTAGT
>JBHIBM010000187.1:0-4669 GCA_046759085.1 Candidatus Zixiibacteriota bacterium | reverse complement strand
TATCCCTTACGATGACAAAACGCCACTCCTGCCTGTTTGAGGCCGAGGGAGCCAACCTCCCGGCCTCCAGAACTTTCTTGATCTTTTCCTCTTCGACCGGTTTATCCAAGTAATCTCTTATGCTCCGCCGATAGGCAATCGCTTCGTAAACCTCCATGGCCACCTCAGCTTGTTTGAGCTGCTATCGATTCAATCGCTGTTATCTGTCCTCAGAGAGTTCCTTGCTGGCCTTCTCTAAGACCTCTTTTTCTTCTTCGGTGAGATTCTCGTATCCGACCTGATTTATCTTGTCTAAAATGGCATCAACTTTGTCCATGAGCTCCCGATCCTGCTCTCTTTTCTTGACGATCTTGTCCAACTTTTTCCGGTAGCGAACGTCCCTCACCCTGCCGAAAAACGAGGGCAGGCGCCAATCGCTCCTCAGGTAGAGGAAACCGACCACCATGCCTCCCAGATGGGCGAAATGCGCCACCCCACCCTGGGATTGACCTAAAGAGGCGAAAAACTCTATCACCGCAAAGATTATGACCAGATATTTGGCCTTGATCGGGAAGAGGAAATAGATGTAAACCAGGCGATTCGGGAACAGCATTGCAAAAGCGACCAGGACTCCATATATCGCCCCAGAAGCCCCGATTACCGGAATGGGGGAATTTATCGCTAAGATGAAATTGAAGGCACCTGCTCCCAAACCACATATGAGATAATACTTGAGAAACGCGCGGCTTCCCCACGCTCTCTCTATGTCCGAACCGAACATCCACAGGACGAACATATTGAAGAGCAGATGAAAGAAGCCCCCGTGCAAAAACATGTAGGTGAAGAATTGCCAGACCATGAACTGACTTGTGATCAACCGAGGTACCAGCCCGAAGTAGTAAATCATTGACCCCCCGATCACAAGCTCCAAGAGGAAAACCACTCCGTTGGCAATAAGGAGGTACTTAACCGTCTGTGGCAAGCCGCCCCCGGGGCCGAAGGAAAAAGAGCTGCGGCGGTAATAACTCATGGCTTGGCTTTCTACCTATGTCGAGCTTAAGTCCGGTTGCCTTTAGCGAGCGGAGTCTGTTTTTGCGACTTTGGCTACCTGCTCTTCCAACTTACGGATTTTCTTGACCAGATCCGGGAGCTTGCTTACGATCGCCATGATGCGTCGCTCTTTTTGTATTTCCCTGGCAGGATAACCCAGGACCGTGATCCCTTCGGGCAGCGACTTGTGGATGCCAGACTGGGCCGCAATGGTGACGTTGTCTCCGATCTCTAAATGCCCAGCAATTCCCACCTGACCTGCCAGGGTGCAGCCCTTCCCAATCTTAACGCTCCCGGAGATTCCCACCTGGGCAGCGATTACAGTGTTCTCGCCGATTGTTACATTGTGTCCCACTTGCACCAGGTTGTCGATCTTCGTCCCCCGACCGATGACGGTCGAGCCCATGGTGGCTCTGTCGATGGTGACGTTGGCGCCGATTTCCACCTCGTCCTCGATGACGACATTACCGGCCTGGGGGATTTTTTTATAGACCCCCTCCTCTCTCGCAAATCCAAAGCCGTCTGAGCCGATGACGACTCCACTGTGAATCACGACGTTGTTTCCTATCTGGCATCTCTGCAGGATAGTCACTCTCGGGTGGAGCAGACAATTCTTTCCGATCCGAGACTCTTTGCCCAAGAAACATCCCGGCTGGATAACGCTGCCGCTGCCGATTCTGACCCCCTCTTCAACCACCACATAGTCCCCTATGAAAATGTCCTCCGCCAGGTGAGCTCCGGAGGAGATGACCGCAGTGGATCTGACTTCTCCGAGGTTATGCGTCTCGGGAGGGTTGAAAACCTCCATCACCTTCAGGAAACTCATGTAGGGGTCTCTGACTCTTATGGCCGGAACCGGTGAATCCTTTACCTCCTCGGAGACTATGACCGCGGAGGCTTTGGTCTCCCTCAGAAACGGAAAATATCTCGGATTGGCGACGAAAGTTATGTCTCCCTTCGCTGCCTCTTTGATTCCCTTGATCCCGGTGATGATAACGGAGCCGTCGCCGGTGAGACTCCCCCCCAGAAATTCGCTGATCTCGCTTAGGCTCTTCTCCATCGTCACTCTTGTCTCTTGGTCTCTTCGACGACCCGCTCGGTCAAATCTAGGCTCCTTTTGGCGTAAGCGATCGAGGTGGTGCTGGCGTCCAGAACCATGGCATAGTTCTCCTCGATGGCGATCTTCTCAATGATGGCAATGATTCTGTCCCTAATCGGCTTGATTAACTCTGCATTACGCCTTTCCGCCTTCCCCCCGGGACCGAAGGTGCCTTCGACATACTGCTGGTAGGCATCCCGCTTGGCCTCTAGGGCTCTCTCCTTCTCCTCCCTTTTCTCCTTGCTCAGCATGAGGCTCTGCGACTTCAAATCCTGCTCCAATTGTTCGATTTCAGTCTGCATCTCCTCTGCCTGCTTGTTCCAGGCGGCTACGTCCTTGTCGAACTTCGCTTGGGCGTCGGCAAAATCTTTGGATTCCGCAAAAATCCTCTGGGAATCGACGTAGCCGATTTTTCCCTCCTGAGCCGAGGCCACACTCAGCGGTAAACAAAGCAAAACCACAAGCAGAACTAATCCCAAAGAAGAGATTCTTCTCGTCATCTCAATCGACTCCTTTTTTGATTACCTCGAACTACCTTTCTCCATACAGCGCGTATCAATATCCCGGTCCAATCTGGAAGTGTGGCATCCAGCTCCCCTTGTCCGGGCCGTCAAGGGGATAGGCGAAATCGAACCCGATAATCCCAACCATGGGGGCAACAACCCTGAAGCCCAATCCAAAGGAGCGGTAGAAATTACTGGTGGGTTTCAACTCACTGATATGGTTGTAAGCATTGCCGGCATCAACGAAGGCGATCACGTAAAACTGTTGAGCGGACAGAGGGATTTGATATTCCAAGTTGTAAACGATCAAGGCTCTCCCTCCCAGAATCCTCCCGTAGGGGTCTCGGGGGCCGACTCGACTGTCGTCGTAGCCTCTGATGACACCATCAGGGTCTGTGCCTCCGGGGGTGAAGCGCTCGCTGAAGGGGACCTCACTGTCGCCGTCGTAATTGGCGACGATCCCCAACTTCCCCTTCAACACCAAAGCCCAGTCCATCACGGTGCGGAAATACCAGCTGGAGGAGATAATCTCTTTGTGATAATCCCAACTTCCGCCCAACGGACCCCCGCCAAGTTCGGTGGAGAAGGAGTTGGCCGAACCGCCGGTAGCGAATTGCGGCAGATCTCTGCTGTCACGGACTAGGGTAGTGGTCATCGCCGAGGTCTGGTAATGGTCGTGTTCCTGAAGATAACTGTAAGTCTCGCTGATGTCGGTGTATTTTATGTCCTCAAAACGATAGCGCCAATACAGACGAAAATAGTTGTCGGGCCAGCGCAGCCGACGTCCCAGGCGCAGGCCAAAACCCTTGCGCCTTTCATCGTAGTAGCCATAGAAGCTGCGGATAACAGAGTAGATGTCGATCCCCACGGAGGTGGGGGTGTCCAAAAACCAGGGCTCGGTAAAGGAGAAATCGATGGAGTTCCGATATTTCCCGAACTCCCAGCTTACGGAGACAAATTGACCGTTGCCAAGGAAATTGGGGATCCCTAAACCCAGGGTACCCACCACCTTATCCCTCTGGGAGTAACCGGCACCGACGGAGGCCTGTCCCGTCGGCTTCTCCTCCACGTTCAATATCAGGTTTATATCGCCACTCTCTAAGACCTCCCAGTCCGGGGTCACGTTGGAGAAGTAGTTGAGTATCATAACGTCGCGAAGAGAGCGCCCCAGAACCGACCTTTTGAACACCTGCTTGGGTTTTATGGAGAGTTCCCGCCGGATCACCTTCTCCTTGGTTTTGGTGTTGCCCTGAATCTTTATGAGGTTGACGTGAACCGGACTTCCCTCCTCCAGGCGATAGTTCACATCCAACTCCAAGCCTCTCTCTTTGGCTTCATCCTGGAGCCTGAGATACCAGTATCCTTCATCCTGATAGGAGGTGGCGATATTCTCCAGGGTTTTGTCATATTTCTCCTGGTTATAGAAGTCCCCTTCTTCAAACCTCACCAGTTTCGCTAACCTCTTTGTAGAAAACACCTGATTCCCGGAGAAGGTCACCTTGCCGAAGCGATAACGATTTCCCTCGGAGACTTCGATCTGAATATACATATGTCTGCGGGACTCATCATACCAGATGGAATCGGAGAGGACGGTGAAATTGATGAATCCCTTCTTGCGATAGTATGCATAGAGTTTGTCCTTATCCTCCTCGTATTTCTCCTCATCGAACTCACCACCTCTCCAGAAGCTGTCCTGCTTGTTCGACATCTTGGAGCGCAGGCGCTTGTCGGTGAAGGCGTGATTGCCGACAAAGTTGATCTTCTTGATTTTGACCTTGCTCCCTTCCTTTATCTTGAATTTCAGGACCACCTCCCCGGGTTTCTCTCTGGATTCATACATCTCCGATTCTACCTGGGCCAAGCGATAACCCTTCTCCTCGTATAGTTTCTTTATGCTATTGACGTTGTTTCTGACCTCGTAAGGGCTAACCAGCTTCCCAGTGGTGATGTTCAAAACCTCCTCGATATCCTTCTCTTTGATCTTCTTTTCTCCATCGATTCTGATCTCCGCCACCCTTGGGTATTCTTCCACTCTGAT
>JBHIBM010000186.1:0-4700 GCA_046759085.1 Candidatus Zixiibacteriota bacterium | reverse complement strand
GTCGATAATCGATACACCTGAGAGTCCATTTTTGTCCTCATTATAAACCTTCGAAGGAGAGAGAGGTTTTATGGCAACGGAGCTTGTCTGGAAGAGGTATCGGGAGAAAAATGAGCCGAAAATCAGAGAACAAATCTTAGAGAGCTATCTGCCCTTAGTCAAGAATGTCGCCGGAAGAATGGCGTTGGGTTTCCCTCGCTCGGTGGAGCTATCCGATCTGGTCAGCACCGGCGTGATCGGACTGATAGAGGCCTTGAGCAACTTCGATCCTGAGCGCGGGGTGAAGTTCGAGACCTATGCCGTTCCCCGCATCCGGGGGGCGATCTTAGACGAGTTAAGAGCGCTGGACTGGGTGCCTCGCTCTACCAGGGCGAAGTCCCGGGAGGTTGAAAAGGCCACCGTCAAGCTGGAAAACATGTTCGGGCGTCCCCCCAACAACCAAGAGTTGGCCCAAGAGCTATCATTAAGCTCTGGAGAGCTCTTCCAGACTATCGGGGATATCTCCTTCGGGGCGGTTATGTCGTTGGATGAGCTGATAAGCGGGGAGGACGAAAACCGCCAGGTGCCGAGAGTCGAGACGATAGAGAACCCCAACGATAATATCTTCGCTGAAATTGAGGAGAATGAACTCAAATGCTACCTCTCGGAGGCCATCAGCTTTCTCTCCGAACAGGAGAGGTTGGTTGTGGCGCTCTATTACTTCGAAGAGCTGACGTTAAAGGAGATTGGCGAGATAATGGAGATCTCGGAATCTCGAGTGTCACAGATTCACACCAAGGCGGTCTGGCGACTGGGCGCCATGATAAAGGACAGATTCGCGGACTGAGCCCTCGGAATCAACAACTACAGAAATCCTTGAGTTCTGCCGAAAATCGTATTGAGACATCGAGATTGAGAAATCGAGCAAAACCTCTCAAGCCGTGAAGGAGAAGGATTAGCGCCTGCGGTGATAAGTCCTTGAAATCATGAATTCCGCCATCACTCAAAACGGAAATGACCTGCCCCAGCGCATAAGAGTGTCAGACCCCCTATTCATTGTTCCCGCTTCCGAAGAGAAAAATCCCGGCTTCCAGAGTCGCGTTCGGGGGGTCTTAACCTCGGGATTGATCATCGAACCTCCAGTCTCGCCCCGGGGGGACATGGTCTCAACAGAAGGGGAAAAGGTCAAGGTCAGCCTCCTGGGGGAGGACTACGAGATCGTCTTTACCTCGGTCTTAAAGGAGCTCCCCTCCGAGGGGGAGAAGTTGTACTCCCTCCCTTTCCCTCAAAGATACACACTCTCCCGTCGAAAGTTCGTTCGGCTTCAGGTGGACTCCGAGATAACTTTTCGCAAGATCCTCTTCTACAGAGGCAAAGAGGGGAAAGCTTCTTTGGGGAGGTCAGGTACCGGGCGGCTTCTGAATCTCTCCGAAGGGGGGGTGCTTCTTGAGACCTCCCGACGGTTCAAAGCTGGAGAGCTTCTGCTTCTGAATTTGAATCTGGACTCCGGCGGTCAACTTCGGAATCTATTGGGGAAGGTGAAAAGGGTAGAGAAGGATCCCGAGGGTGATTGTCTGGTGGGGATACAATTCTGTAGAGAATCGGATTTGCACCCGAAGCTGGTGGAGCGAGTCTCCACCTTAGCCCCGGAGGGGATATCCGATTTCGGTCAGGAAATGAAGCGCCATACAGCTGCGCTTCTGCGGTCGCAAAAGCGTCAAACCCTAAAGGTCGAGGCATTTTGATGTCATCCGAGATAGTGAAGTCAGAGGCAGAGAGAAAAAGATCAGTCTTGATGAAAACGCTTTTGGAGATCGCGGTGGCGGTTGGGGAGTGTCCGGGGGACAGAAAGAGCTTCGAGGAGATCCTTAAGCTCATCAACCGCCTCATCGATTATCGCTCCGCCTGCCTTTTTCTGGTGGACCGGGATACCGGCAAACTCACCGACTACGCCAGGGTGGGGAATCAGATAGATTTGATCTCTTTCGTCAGATTCAACCGGGGAGAAGGCTTCTCCGCCTGGGTTGCCAAGCAGCGTCGCCCCATCCTGATAAGAGGCAGCGGTCGTTCCCGTTCTCTTCCGGATAAGAATATAAAGTCCTTCATGTCGGTCCCCATCTTTTGCGGTAGGGAGTTGGTCGGCGTGGTGAACATGAGCCACGAGGAGGTGGGCGCTTTCGATCAGGCGGATCTGAGTCTTTTGCGGGTTGTCTGTTCGCAGCTCACCGCGGCCATCCAGAGGTCTTATCTGCAGACCAAGTTAGAGGAGAGAGAGAAAGAGAGGGAACTGCAGAATCAGAAGATAAGCGAGCTTGAGGCCAAACTGGATGAGGCCGGCGGTTCAGAGGGGGCTTCGCGGCTGTTTTCGGAGATAGAAAGCGGGACTGCGGAGGCTTTAGCCTCCGTGGCCGGAAACACTCAGTTTCTTCTCTTGGCTCTGGAGGGTGGAGACCCCAAGCTCCTGCGAAGGGTCCAAGAGATCGACAGGGGGATATCCGAGCTTCTAGACCTCAACTACCGGTTCCGAAATCTCCAGGGGCCAGTTCGGGGACGAAGAGCTCTATTCTTACGTATGGAGGCGAGCCCCCGGCGAACTTGAGTCGTACCGCCTGTTCCCCGGGAGTTCAAAGGAGCCAGAGATGAAGAACATATTGGTAGTGGACGATGAGGAGGACTTAGCTCGGCTGTATAAGAAGGAGCTGAGCGAAGAGGGATACCAGGTGGTGGTGGCCAAAAGTGGGGAGGAAGCCTTAGAGGTGGCCGGGAAACAGGAGGTGAACCTGGTGGTCCTGGACATCAAGCTGTCTGCGGAGAACGGCCTGGAGGTCTTGGATCGTCTCAAAGGAGAGGACAACCACCTCCCGGTGATTCTCAACTCCGCCTATTCCACCTACAAGGGCGATTTCTCTTCCTGGCTTGCCGATGCTTACGTGGTGAAATCTCCGAATCTTGACGAGCTCAAGGGCCGCATTCGTGAACTCCTGAAAATGTGAAAGGCCCAGATTGAGGTCTGAAAGCTCAGCTGAGCCTTTTTGTCTGAGGCTTGCTTGATTTTCAGCCGATATCATTATCTGGGGACCCTGCCCTGTCAGAATCTGTCAGAAGCAGCAGGGAGGGCAACCTCATTTTTGGACACCTTCAACTTTCTGGCCTCGAAGCAGCGCTGAGGGAGGTGCGAATGACAGAGGAGATAAACATACTGGTAGTCGACGACGAGAGCTTGATGCGCAACCTCATCCACAAGATTTTGGGTCAGCAGGACTACAAGGTGAAGCTTGCGGCCTCAGTGGAGGAGGCATTAGAGGCTTTATCTCAAAAGGAGTTCCAGCTGGTCATCTCGGATATAAAGATGCCAGAGAGAAATGGACTTGAGCTTCTGCAAAGGGTTAAGCAAGATTATCCCCGGACCGGGGTGGTAATGATGACCGGTTACGCAGATACTTACAGCGCGAGAGAAGTCCTGCTCTCCGGCGCCGAAGAATACATTACCAAACCGTTCAAGAGCAGGGAGCTCAGCTCCGCGGTGGAGAAGGCCTACTGGCGGGTTCTGTCACACCTCCAAGAGAGGGATGATAGGTCGGTTGAGGCAGAGACAGACCCAGTGATATAGTTTCAACTTATGCTGTAACCGTCGTTCTTTTGTTTGCCGGGGCTAGCGCTCGCAATTCTGCGAGGCCGTAAGTTTGAAAGATCCCTTAACCCTGGCTGGAGCTTGGGGACCTCCCCTCTGAGGCTAAAGGTTTCGAATCGGATGTCGATTATTTTTCTGGAGGAGACCGGGTGAAGGAAAAGATCAAAACCCTCATTGAGATTGTCAGTGAGGAGGTCAAGGAATTCCAGCAGTTCCTGGGTTTTCTCACTCACCAGGCAGAAGTCTTAACTGCCGGGGATTTCGACTCCTTTGAGAGATCTGTTGCCCTGCAGGAAGAGGTTTCGCTGAGGCTCGATCTTTTGGAGAAGAGGCGGCAGCAGGTCACCTCCTCTCTGGCGGAGAAGTTGACTCTCCACCGTCAGGGTGGTGGGCTGGCAAAGCTCGCTCAGCTGGTGGAGGTTTCCCAATCGACGAAGTTGAGAGAGCTGTATGAGACGCTCATAGGTCTGTGCTCAAAGATTGAACAGGTGCGGGCGGCCAACGAGCTGCTCATCCAAGAGTCGGTGGGACTGCTCCAGAGCAGTTCGTCTTCATCTCGGTATGCCAGCTCTGCAGACCCCGAGAGGTTCGAACAACCTAAGCCGGTGTATGAGGTTGCGGGCATGATGAATTAATCCTGAAAGTGCGGATTTCTTTGGAGCAATTGCGGCGTGTGGGGCCGCTGTCCTTATAACGAGTCGAACAACCAGGGAGGGAACGAATGCTAATACTTACAAGGAAGGTGGGAGAGAGCATCGCCATCGGCGATGAGATCACCATAAAAGTATTAGGAATCCAGGGAAGACAGGTTCGTTTAGGGGTGGTGGCCCCCACTTATGTTCCGGTTCACCGCGAAGAGATCTACAAGAAGATACAGGAGGAGAACAAGAAAGCCGGTTCCGGCAAACAGATCGATTTCGAGGCCGCTCAGAGGCTGCTGAACAAGAAGAGGAAACCGGGGGAATAGAGCAGCCTCCCCAAACACACATACAGAACTAAGCCTGGTTTAATTGTAATAGGGGGCAATTGCGGGCGTCTTCAGCTATGGCCAAAGGGGGCAAAGTGCACCACGTTGTCACACCTCGCTTCG
>JBHIBM010000185.1:0-4707 GCA_046759085.1 Candidatus Zixiibacteriota bacterium | reverse complement strand
TTGTCATAATCGAGGTAGAAATCGGCCTCGGTATCATTGTAGCTGTCGAAGCGCACCACCGCTTGAGTGGAGAGGTTGAACCCACAGCTGTCGGGTTTGGTGTCGAAATCGTGGAGTGTCACACTGTACCCTTCGGGTCTGGGAGTATCGAAAACATCCTCGTAGGAAAGGTCGGATTCGTTCCCGCTCTCATCGAAGGAGGCCACCGCATAATAGTACGTTTTCCCGTTGAAGAGACCTGTATCGGTGTAATAATCTTGATACATACCGTAGAGCGTAACAATCAGATGGTAGGGTCCCACCAGAGCGGAATCTCCCCGGTAGACATTGTATCCGTCGCAATCCTCCTCGATCACCGGACACCAGTAGACGGTGACCTCCCCGTCGCCGGTGACGGAATAAACCCCGGAGGGGACTGCCGGCGGAGTATCGTCCAAGTAATAAACCTCTGTCACTCTCCGGTCGCAGGATAACAGCAGGAGGACGGTGACGGTCATCATCCAAGCAGCTATTCTGAAGATGGTTTGAAGCATCAGTCAACACCTCCATTCTGTCTTAGGGCAACTAATGTGCCAAAAAGGGGCAATATCTCGTGGCCCTAACGCCTTGCTGTGCAGGCATTTACCCTTGCCGTCGAAACGGCATCTCAAACGCACTCTTCTCCGCACAAATCCTGTTCAAAGAGGCTCATTTTTTTGTGCAACCGTTATAAGAGCGAGGTTCTGGCCAGGTGCGGGGAGGAGGGGCCAAAGAACTTGCGCCCCTCGCAGCTTGCCTCTATATTTAGGGGTAAGATCTGAGGGCCTTGTGGAATCAGGCTCTGGTGAGGCATTTGGGTTGCCTGCAAGCTGTAGCTTAGAGCCTCTCCCGGAGAGCTTTCCAGAGGCTTCAGTTGGGGAAAATGAATCCGTAAGAAACGAAGGGAGGAGGAAAGCGATGAAGATAATTGCTACCGACAAGGCTCCTGCAGCGATCGGGCCTTACAGTCAGGCGGTGAAGGTTGGGAACTTCATCCACACCTCCGGGCAAATACCGATAGACCCCCGAACCAACCAGATCGTCTCCGGCGGAATCAGGCAGCAGACCGGACAGGTGCTGGAGAATTTGAGACTGATTCTCAAGGCTGGGGGCGCCGGCTTAGAGAACGTGGTCAAAACCACCGTATTTCTCAAGGACATCGCGGATTTCGCCTCTTTCAACGAGATCTACAGCAGGTTTTTCACCAGATCCCTGCCCGCCAGATCGACGGTTGAGGTTGCGGCTCTGCCCAAGGGGGCTCTAATAGAGATCGAGGCCATCGCCGTCCTTGAATGAGCTTATCAGCGGGCTCACTCAAGGAGCTTGCACCGACCCGTAATGCCCCCGAACTCCGAGGATTCGCAGCTGACGAAGGAAGAGGCCACCGACCTTGAACCAGAGAAGGTATCCGGAGCTCAGAGACCGCGTCGGGCCAAGTGGATTGAGCGCTCGAAAATCCTGTTTTCGGCTTTAGTCCTGGTTTTCCTTGTAACCCGGGTAAAACCCTCCCAGATGGCGGCCGCCATGTCCGAAGCCGATTTTTCTTATCTTCTCCTGGCCTTAGCAATCCTCCCCCTGAATCTCTTCTGGCAATCATCCCGCTGGTGGCTTCTTCTGAAGAAAGTCAAACCGGAGGTGAGCTTCAAGGAATCCTTCCAGAGCACCCTGGTGGGATTGACCCTGGGGTTGACAATCCCCGGGGGCGTCGGGGGCTGGGGGAAGATACTCATCATTCCAGAAAAAAATCGAGCCACCCTCCTGGGTTTGGCGGTGGCGGAATCCTTAAGCATGTACTTCGCCACCCTATTCTGGGGACTCCCCGCTTTAGCTTTTTTCCTTTTCGGAAAGCTCCGTCTGGCCCTTTTAATCATGCTTGTATTCAGCCTTGTGATCATAACTGTGGTCCTCTTCAGAAAAAACCTCTACCAAACGATTTATCCCCTGATACCTTTCAAAAGCAAGGCGGCGGACTTCGGGGAGGCAGTGAAGCTCTTAGGGGCTGGAAAGATCTTCACCATCCTGGGAATCTCCCTGGTCTTCTTTTTGACTTTCAATTTTCAGCTCTTCTTGATCGTGCGCGCCTTCGTCGATCTGGGCGGGATTTTCTTGGCGGCTTCTATTTCTATGATATTTCTGGTGAAAAACTCCTTCCCCATCGGTTTCGGGGATCTAGGAACCAGAGAGGGGGTAGCCATATTCTTTTTAGGCAAGTGTGGAATCTCCTCCTCCCAGGCACTGGACAGCAGCCTTTTGCTTTTCGCTATCAATATGTTATTGCCGGCTCTGTTTGGCTCGCTTTACCTTAAGAGGTTGAGACTCCGTGCAAAATGACAGCCTCTCTGGGGAGGTATCACTGGCAGAGCATTCCGAAGAGTACAAGTGATTGCTTTCCTGTTCGATAACGTTTTCAAACACGGGAATAGAAGGGAGAAGAAGATCTCCCTGACCTTTGACGACGGCCCCCACCCGCAATGCACTCCCGAAATCCTCGAAGTCTTGAAATCGCTCGAGGTGAAAGCGACCTTCTTTATGGTTGGAACCAACGTTAGGAAGCATCCGGTTTTGAGTAGGAAGATTGCAGAAGAGGGCCACGAGATCGGAGCCCACTCCTTCTGGCACCGGAGAATGCTTTTTTTATCTCGCGGTGAAGTCGAAAGCGAAATCGACTTCGCCTTTGAGGTCATCGGTGATATTACTGGTCGGAGAATAAAACTCTTTCGACCCCCCTTTGGGATTCACGGTTATCTTCTGCCGAAGATTCTGAAGGAGAAGGGGGCGAAGTTGATTCTCTGGGATGTCAATCCGAAGGACTGGAAGATAAAGGACTCGGAGACGATCAGTGCAAATGTAATTAGAAAAGTGAAAGGCGGTTCGATCGTCCTCTTTCACGACGGCAACTTCAGTGATGTAAACGTGGACTACTCGCACACCGTTCGTGCTTTGGGAAGAATTATTCCAGCTTTGAAAAAGAGAGGTCTCTCGCCTGTCACGGTTTCGGAGCTTTTGACGCTTAGTTCTTTCAGATGCTTGCCAATGCCATAATTCTTGCCCTCTTGGGGCTTTTCTCCTTCGGTCTGATCTTTTTGGGCACCATCTATTGCGCCTATATACTCCTCTTTTTGCGGGGACTCTTCAAGCTGAAGACGGGGCGAAATGAAAACCTACACACCTTCTCTGTAGTCATCCCTGCCCGCAATGAGTCTGACAATATTGAATCTTGCCTGAATTCGGTCTTGAAACAGGACTATCCCGAAGATAAGTTTGAGGTCATCGTCGTCGATGATGGGTCCGAAGACAATACTCTCGACATCGCACAAAGGTTTTCACGGAGCAACGACAGAGTGAAGACTGTCTCCGTTAACGAGCCTCCCAGAGGAATTTCTCCAAAGAAATACGCGGTCTCAAAGGGGATCGAGGTGGCGACCGGTGAGGTCATCGTCACCACCGATGCTGATTGTGTCGTTCAACCCGGATGGCTCAAGGGATTGAATCGCCACCTCGAAGATGAGGTCGGAATGGTGGTCGGCTATACTGATTATCGGAAAGAGGAGACCTTCTTCTCCAACCTGGAGGCCCTAGATTACTTCTCTCATCGGGCATGCGCCGCCGGAGCATTGGCAGCGGGGATCACTTTCACCAGCACCGCCTCAAATCTGGCGTATCGAACGACTCTGTTCCAGGAGGTGGGCAAATTCGAAGAGGTCGGGAAATGGATCTCCGGAGACGATGATCTCTTACTGAAACTGGTCAGAACCAAGACGAAATGGAAGATCGTACCCGCCACCTCGACGGACACCTTCGTCACCACCAACGGAAGCAGAAGCTTTTCGGAGTTCCTCTCCCGTAGAATCCGTTGGGCTTCGAAGGGGACAGCTTATGGAAGCACGATTTCGGCCTTTCTCAAAGCTACGGTAGGATTGTATCTACTCTTCTTAATTCTCTTACCCTTGGCAATCGCTCTCCCAAACTATCTCCTCTTTTACTGGTATGCATTAGGGGCGAAATTGCTCTGCGATTTCCTTTTGCTTCTGAAAGCCGCCAAGATCTTCGGAAGGGCTGACCTTCTGAAATACTACCCGGTGGTGGCCTTATTGCACCTCCCCTATCTCCTTTTTGTGGTGATTTGGGGGCATTTCGGGGAATTCACTTGGAAAGGACGGAAATTCAGGAAACAGGGAACAGGAAACAGGAAAACCATCTAACCTATAGGGCGGTGAATTCATCACGGCCGTTTCTTGTGGGTTTGAAGCAACACGGGTCGGCCCTACGGCTCCACGACATAAATTCGGACCCCTACGGGTTTTTTTGGAGGAAACAGGAGAGCCACTAAGATGGTAGTTCCCTGACCTCTGCCAGGGGAGCGTCTCCACCTCTCTTGAAATACGCCAGATGGCTCCGGCAGTTGCAGTCCGAGGCTCCAAAGCCGGGGGCAATTACGTTGGCTTCCACTTTGCAGGCAACCCTGCGAGCTAATTCGCACTCAGACAGACCCGAATTCTTAAAGAGTCTGACCTCGTGAATCTCCGCTTTCGCCAGAAGGTAATCTATGTGCCAGAACCTCTTTTTGACTTTGGAGCGATGTCTCTGGATGCGAGAAGAGAAACCACGCTTAGCACTGCCGGTGTAAACATAAAACCCCGCGGGAAAATCAAAAGTCCCTAACCCACCGACCTTGATCCTCAACTTCCT
>JBHIBM010000184.1:0-4730 GCA_046759085.1 Candidatus Zixiibacteriota bacterium | reverse complement strand
GGTGGGGCCGGCTAAGATTTCGGAAACTGATGATAATGAGTTCAACCTCGCCAGTAGATCGGGCGGCACTAGAAAGCTATTGCGAACCCACCAATCTCTAAGTTCGTTTATAAGCTCGAACATCTCCTTTTTGTCTTCGTCGCTGCCTCTTCCCCCAAGGTTTTTATTAGCCATAAGTCCCAAATCAGCTGCAAATCTACTCACTTCCGAGATTGTCTCAATTCTCTTCTCGTAGAGCTTAGTATGAATTGCAAATTGTCGGTCTCTCCTTATCAGTCAACTCCAGTTTCTTCGTGCGGTAATTCGCCGAAGCTTGTAAGCCCGCACCAACTAAAGCCCCCGCGACTCCTATAAATGCAGCAGCTATTGTTGCGACCGCACCAAGAAGTATTATTATCCAGTTGACATCCATACAAAACCTGACTGTCAGGTCAGCTGAGGTCCCGCACACTCTTCCAGGACTTACTCCTTTACGTCCCCCAATAAGCGGTCCACGATCTCCGAGGTTCCCACCCCGTCGGCTTCGGCGTTGAAGGAGGTGACGATGCGGTGGCGCAAGACCGGCTTGGCAGTCGCCCGAATATCTTCAATGGAGGGGGTGAAGCGGCCGTGAAGGACCGCGCGAGTCTTACCGCCTAAGATTAGGTATTGGCTCGCCCTCGGCCCCGCTCCCCACGAGACCCAGTTCTTGATGTAATCGTAAGTGTTATCGTCGCCGGGACGGGTGCTGCGAGCTAACTTGACCGCATAGTTTATCACGTGATCGGAGGCCGGAACCCGGCGCACAAGCCTCTGGAGCTCGACAATCTCTTTTGCGGTCAAGACCTTCTCCAGCTTGGTCTCGAAAGCGCTGGTGGTCTTTTGGACAATGGTGTTCTCGTCTTCGAAATCGGGATAGTCTATGTAGATGTCGAACATGAAGCGGTCAAGCTGAGCCTCCGGGAGGGGATAGGTTCCCTCCTGCTCGATCGGATTCTGGGTTGCCAGGACAAAGAAAGGTTCTTCCAGTTTGTAAGTCTCCCCTCCGGCAGTGACCTCATGCTCCTGCATCGCCTGAAGAAGTGCCGCCTGAGTCTTCGGAGGCGTGCGGTTGATCTCATCGGCCAAAATGATGTTGGCGAACACCGGGCCCTTGACGAAACGGAAAGTCCTCTCGCCGGTGGTCTTGTCCTCCTGAAGAATGTCGGTGCCGGTAATATCGGAGGGCATCAAATCCGGGGTGAACTGGATGCGGGAGAATTTTAGATCCAAGGCCCGAGCCAGAGTGCTGATCATCAGGGTCTTCGCCAGGCCGGGGACACCAATTATGAGACAATGCCCATTAGCCAGAAGGGCAATCAAAAGCTCCTCAATGACCTGATGCTGACCGACGATGACCTTTCCAAGCTCACCTCTAATCTTGTTGAAGGCCTCGTTGAGGTCGCTTACTATTTGCAGATCGTCTTTGGTTTCATGTTCAATCGACATTTATTCCTCCAGCCGAAGAGCGGTCTGGGACAAGTATTAGTCTTTATACCAAGATCTACTACATTTGGTTCTCAGTGCGCCTTTCTTGTTGACAACCTCTGTGGCAAAACATCGAGCTTCTGGGCTAAGTTTAACTATAACAGAAAGATAAGAGATTTCCACATTCCCGGGGGACTTTTGCACACAGCATGGGAAAACCTTCAACGTCTTGCCGGTGAAGAGACCGTGAAAATCGCTCAGAATTTTACTCTTGATTCTGGTGATTCCTTCTGATTTCTCTCAGGGAGTGGTTTTGTGCTCTCGCCGGCTGACATGTTGCAGTTCCCGTGAAAAACCGCACCCGCCTCGATGGTTAGGCTCTTGGTGGTGATGTCTCCAATCAGAACTGACTTTGACTGCAGTTCCACTTTCCCGGAGGCGAAGACGTGACCGACAAGCTTGCCCCCCAAAATGAGGGATTTGACTGCCACCTCCGCTTCCACCCTCCCGGAGGGGCCAACTGTCAGGATGTTGCTGGTTTTGATTTTGCCCTTCAGGGTTCCGTCCACTCTTAGATCCCCTTCAACCTCCAGGCTGCCGTTAAAAGAGCTTCCCTTACCTAAGATCGTATTCAAATCCGCCTCCTCTCTGCTTAGTCTCCGTCGTGATTTCCTGATTCTATTCAACTTGAAGCTAGAAGAATTCTTTAGGGTCAACGGGTTTGCCATCCTTCCGAATTTCGTAATGCAGATGTGGACCGGTGGAATGCCCCGTATTTCCGGAGAGGGCGATAATGTCCGCTTGATTAACTAAGTCCCCGCTGGACACTCTCAGGTTGCTGTTATGACCATACAAGGTTTCATAGCCATTGTGGTGGTCGATAATCACCAAGTAACCGTAAGTGTCATCCCATCCAGCGAATTTAACCGCCCCCGAGGCCGTGGCTAATACCGCCGTCCCTTCCGTCACCGCAATGTCTGTGCCCGTATGTGCAGATTTGAAAAGATCAGGCTCCTCCGCAAACCCCCGGGTAAAATATCCTAAGAGCGGTAGTCCCCGCGGTATCCGGGCGGCTCCCTGAGTCGGAATCATGCCTCCAACATAGGCCGGGAACTGCTTTTCCCAGAACGGATGCGGCTCTAAATGTGCCGATAGCGCTTCACCGAGAAGGGTCTCACCGCCTCTTCGTCTACCCACCTCCTTCTCGGTGGGGATGCCCGCTGCCGAAACGATCATCGCGGTGAGCTCGCGGTTCCTCTGGAGCTCTCTCTCGATTTCAAGAACCTTGGCGTTGTACTCTAAAAGCCTCCGGTTTTCAGCTTGAATCTTCCCTAAGCGGGAGCTATTGTACAGGAGTCTTCCGTAGAAAAACGACCCCACAATCAGGGCAACAACAGTCAGTCCCAAAACCCCGACCAGAAGCCGGAAGAAGAAAATGGGGAGTCTGAAATTGAAAAGCCTCCCCCCTTCCGGGACAACAAGAAATGAGATTTTTCTCATTGCGGCCATCAAAGCCGAACGTTGATGATTTCTAGGATTCGAGTCAGATCCTCTTCGGAGTAATAGTCGATCACGATCCTACCCCCCTTCTTTTTACTATCGATGGCAACTCTGGTGCCGAGGAGTTTTCTGAGCTCCTCTTCCAGATGGGCATATCTGGAGACTCTCGCCCTCTTGGGTTTCTTTTTGCGGAGAATAAGTCTTCTTGTTCCCCTTTGAATCTCCTCTTCCAGGGTCCGGACGGACCAGCACAGCTCTACGGCCCTGTTTGCCAGATCGACCGACCTTCTTTTATCCTCGAGAGAAAGCAAGACCCGACCATGACCCTCGGAGAGCTGCCCCGCTTTCAGGAACTGCTGAACCTCCGGTGGCAATGATAGAAGCCTCAGGGTATTCGTCACCGAGGAGCGGTCTTTACCCAGCTTCTCCGCCATTTGTGAGTGAGAAAGCCCACACTCCTCCAGAAGCCTGCGGTAAGCATTGGCAGTCTCGATGGGGTTAAGGTCAACTCGCTGGAGGTTTTCGATCAGGGCCAGCTCTATCATCTTCTCCTTGGGGATATTCTCCAGAAGGATCGCTGGAATTCTGTCGAAGCCCGCCATCTCGGCCGCCAGAAGGCGTCTCTCACCGGCGATGATCTCGTAGTTCTCCGCGGTTCGACGTACCAGGATCGGCTGAATCACCCCGTTCTCCTTGATGGACTGCGCCAGCTCCTCCAGTTTCTTTGAATCAGTCGAGGTGCGAGGCTGATAGGGGTTGGGATGCACCTTCCTTATCTCCACCTCGAAAAGCCTCTCCCGGGAGGGCAACTCCTCGGAGAGAGTTTCGGGGATGAGGGCTTTAAGCCCCCGGCCTAAACGAGACTTATTCGCCATTCATTATCTCCCTGGACAATCTTATGTAGTTCTCCGCCCCGGTGGAGATCACATCGTAGAGAAGAATTGGCTTCCCGAAGCTCGGCGCCTCCGAGAGCCTGACGTTGCGCTGAATGATGGTCTTGAAGACCCTCCCACCGAAGAATTTCCTGGCCTCCTCGACCACCTGTTTGGAGAGATTCAGACGGACGTCATACATCGTGAGCAAAAACCCCCCAATCGCCAGGTGCGGATTTATGTTTCTCTTAATTAGATTAATGGTGTCGAGAAGCTGGCTTAACCCCTCCAGAGCGTAATACTCGCACTGCACCGGTATGATGACGGAATCGGCAGCGGCCAGGGCGTTTACGGTGAGAAGAGAGAGCGCCGGGGGACAATCGATAATGATGTAATCGTAATCGCTTCGAATGTCGCTTAGGGCTTTTTTCAAGAGAAGTTCCCTCCCCTCCAGATCAACCAGCTCCACCTCGGCGCCGACCAGCCTCAGATGAGAGGGTAAGACCTCCAGAAGCGCCACCTCGGTCTTTCTCAGAACCTCCTTGGGAGAGAGGCCATTGATCAATATCTCATAAATGCACTTGTCGTTGGCGTTCTTGTCTATTCCCACGCCGGAGGTGGCGTTGCCTTGGGGATCAATGTCCACCAGGAGGGTCTTTTTCCCGGCAACCGCAAAGCAGGCGGAGAGGTTCACGGCGGTGGTGGTCTTGCCAACTCCTCCCTTCTGGTTGGCAACGGCGATTATTGGTCCCATGAAGCAGTGTCCCTTCGGGAGTTCAAATAAACAAAATCAGACATTTATAGCAAGGTTTTTTTCAGCTGAGAGAAAAGGAAGGAGGCCACGACTTGCGCTCGACAATTAGTCCGGAGATGGCCGAACTGCCAAGCACGAGCTGTGACCATTGGATGCAG
>JBHIBM010000183.1:0-4734 GCA_046759085.1 Candidatus Zixiibacteriota bacterium | reverse complement strand
AATACCGAAAAGGTCACGGATGAGGGCATCCGTGACCAACAGGGTAGGGTTTACGGGCCACACTTCTCTGTCTGCCGTTCGGTGGATGAGAGGTTTTGAAGGGAGGTTACAGCGTCTCCAGTATTCGCTTGTAGCTATCGTATCTGCCTGCGTGGATTTTTCCGCTTTGCAGTTTCTCTTTGACGGCGCAACCCGGCTCGGTGAGATGCATGCAATCGTTGAATTTGCATTTCCCCAGACAGTCCTCGAATTCCGGGAAATACCAGGCCAAGTCCTGTTTGTCAATGTCCCAGAGGCCAAGCTCCCGCAAGCCGGGGGTATCAGCCACAAAGCCGCCGAAGTCGAGGGGATGAAGCTCAATGTAGGAGGTGACATGCTTGCCCTTCAACGAATACGTGGAGACTTCTCTGGTGACAAGCTTAAGCCCCTCTTGAATGGCGTTAAGCAACGAGGATTTCCCCACGCCGGAGTGTCCGGCCAGGACCGAGATCTTGTTCTTGAGGCAGGCCTTGAAATCCTCCAATCCCCTCCTCTCGGGGACGCTGCTGAAGATCACTTCATATCCCAAATCGTGGTAGGGAAGCAACTTGTCCTCGTACTCCTCCCCTTCTGCAAGATCGATTTTGTTGATGCAGATTGCGGGCTGGAGTTCCCCCTTTTCGGCGGCTATCAGGAATCTGTCGATCGCTCTGGTTTTCAACAACGGCAGCTTGACGGAGGCGACGATTATCATCTGCTGGACGTTGGCGACCAGGACCTGTTCGCCCCGGTGAAGCTCCACCTCCGGGCGGGAGAGTCTGGTCTCCCGGGGGAGTATCTCCTCGATCACCCCGGAGGCCTCATCGGTCAAGGTAACCATGACGCGGTCTCCGACCACCGGAAAAACCCGTTCTGCGGGGCTACTCTCTGGGAGGCTCTCCTTTTTGATTCTGTATTTCCCACGAAAAAAGCAGGTGACTGTCCGGGAATCGACGAGGACATTGAAGGAAGAACCCACCGCCCTGGTGACGATGCCCTGAACTTCGGAGTTTTCTTTACTCTCCTTTTTGCTCATGTTATACGGTTTTTGCAGACTGCAAAAAGGTCGCTACTGCCCTGAGGCAAGGTCGCGACCTGATGGCTTAAGACGACGGTGTTGACTGTCCTTTAAATCCAGCAGGTTGCTTCAGGCTCCATAACTGCCAGGCTAATCCTGGTTTCCAATTGCGAACCCATCCTCCCCGCAAAATCGTAGTTGACTTCCACTTCCCGATAAAATATACTCTCAATGATTGTAACTGTCAAGGCTGGCCACTCGTCGAGCGGCGAGCAGTTAATGGTTAATAGTAAATGGTGAATGGTCGTAGGGTGAGAGCCCAAGGGTTGTCGGGGGTGGCTGCCCTGTTTACTGCTTACTGCTTACTGCCTACTGTCTACTGCATTATGAGGTGAGGGAAACGTGGACAACAGAGAAAAACTGCTACAGCTGTTGAAGGAAAAAGCCCTCCGCTTCGGGGAGTTTGTTCTCGCCTCCGGGAAGAGGTCGGACTATTATATCAACGGCAAGCTAATCTCGTTAGACCCCGAAGGGCTTTACCTGCTGTCAGAGATAATATTGGAGAAGATCAAAGATGATAAAGTCGATGCCGTTGGAGGCATGACCCTCGGAGCCGACCCCATGGTGGGAGGCGTTATCAGTTTGGCAGGACAGAGGGGTCTCCCCTTAAGAGGTTTCATCGTTCGCAAGGAGCGCAAAGATCACGGCACCGAAAGCCAGGTCGAGGGAAGTCTCCGTAAGGGGGATCGGGTGGTGATAGTGGAGGATGTCTCCACCACCGGCGGCTCCTCTCTCAAGGCCATCAAAGTTGTGGAGGAGTTGGGCTGCCAAGTCGTCAAGGTGATCGCCCTTCTGGATAGAGACGAGGGAACCAGGGAGAACTTCAGCAAGGGCGGATATAAGTACGAACCGATATTCACCACCAGCGATTTGGGGATTGAAGCATAAAAGCCGAAGACATCAGAACTCAATATCAAGGGTAAGTGGACTTTCAATAGATGGGTAAGAAAATGATAAAGGCCGAGCCACACCCGGAACTTCCGGTTGAGAAGCTGCGCTGGAGATGTGACCCGAAGCTGTTCGACTTCAAAACTACCGACGAGCTGAGCGCCTGCGAGGAGATAATTGGCCAGCGTCGAGCCGAAAGTGCCATCCAGCTGGGGCTGGAGGTGAAGGGGAGGGGTTACAATATCTTCGTCACCGGTCTGGTCGGCACCGGCAGAACCTTCACCATCAAACACCTGCTGGAGAAGTTGGATAAGGGCAAAGAACCACCGGACGACATCCTCTACGTCCACAACTTCTCCGACCCCGACATGCCCCGAGCCATCACCCTGCCGGCCGGAAGAGGCAGCCGGTTCAAGAAGGATATGGAGAATCTGGTCAACTCCCTTTTGAACACCATCTCCGGAATCTTCGCCAGCGAGGAATATCAAGAGAAGCGCAAGGAGATCGTCGAGATTTTCAAGCAGAGACAGGCTAAGATAATCCAGGGGTTCGAGAAGAAGGTCGCCGCGAAGGGCTTCATCTTGGTGCAATTGCAGATGGGGCCATACGTCAAGCCCGATCTCCAGCCGGTGGTGGAGGAGAAACCAGTGAGCTTCAAGCAACTGGAGGCTTTGGTGGCAGAGGGGAAATTCCCCCAGGAGAAGCTCTCGGAGCTCAAGGAGACCTACGCAGAGCTTCACTCAGAGATGGAGACCGCTTTCGCCGCCAACAAGGGAATCATAAAGGAGATGGAGGAGGCTTTGCAGTCCCAGGATGAGAAGATCCTGGTGCCGATAATCGAGGAGATGATAGCGGAGCTCAAGCGGGAATACACTTATAAATCGGTGGCAGTCTATCTCAACGAGGTCCAGGATGATGTCATCGCGCATCTGGATTTCTTCCGCCAACCCAAGAGAGAGGAACCGCCGGCAGGTCCGCAAGCGCTCTTAGGTAGCGCACCTGAGGATCCCTTGAAGAACTACCCGGTGAACCTCCTGGTGGACAACTCCAAAACCGAGGGGGCGCCAATCATAATCGAGACCTTCCCCTCCTACACGAATCTCTTTGGAACCATAGAAAGGGTGATGGAAAGAGGAGGGGTGTGGAAGACAGACTTCACCATGGTAAAGGCCGGTTCCCTTCTGAGAGCCAACGGGGGCTATCTGGTGATGAACGCTTTGGACATTCTTCTGGAGCCGGGAGCGTGGCCGGCCCTCAAGCGAACCCTCCGATTCGGACAGGTGCAGATTCAATCCCTCGACCCCTTCTACTTCGTCGCCTCCTCGAGCTTGAAGCCGGAACCGATTGAGGCCGACCTCAAGGTGCTCTTGATCGGAGACGAATTCCTCCACCAACTGCTCTACTACCGGGACGAGGATTTCAAAAAAGTCTTCAAGGTCAAAGCCGAGTTCGACAGCGTCATGCCCCGCGATGATAAGACCATCCGTGAATACGCCTCTTTCCTCAAGAAGATAACCGAAGAGGACGAGCTTTTGCCCTTCAACCCCGAAGGAGCCTCTGCGATGATCGAGTTTGCGGTGCGTCTGGCGGGAAAGCAGAGCAAGATCACCACCCGCTTCACCGCGATTTCTGATCTGATTCGGGAGGCCTCCTACTGGGCAAAAAAAGCTAAGGCTAAGACTGTGGCCGGCAGTCACGTCGAGAGAGCTGTTGAGGAGTGGAAGAAAAGGCACAGCCTCACCGAAGACAAGATTCAGGAGATGATTGAGGAGGGGGATCTCTTAATCGACACCAAGGGGGCCAAAATCGGTCAGGTCAACGGTCTTTCGATTTACAGCATCGGGCAATATAGCTTTGGCAAGCCCACCAGAATCACCGCTCAGACCTCTCTGGGTCGCTCCGGGGTGATAAACATCGAGCGGGAGGCAGAGCTCTCGGGCCCCACCCACAGCAAGGGAGTTCTGATTCTCACCGGATACCTGCAGGGCAAATATGCTCAGGACAAACCTCTGGTTATGAACGCCTCCATCTGCTTCGAACAGTCCTATGGCGGCGTCGATGGTGATTCCGCCTCCTCCACCGAGATTTACGCCATCCTCTCAAGCCTTGCGGGGGCGCCCATCAGGCAGGATTTGGCGGTCACCGGCTCGGTCAACCAGAAGGGGGAAATTCAGCCTATCGGGGGGGTCAATCAGAAGATCGAAGGCCACTTCGACGTCTGCAAAGCCAGGAGACTGACCGGCACTCAAGGAGTGTTGATTCCCCATCAGAACGCCGACGAGTTGATGCTCAAGCAGGAGGTGGTGAAGGCAGTGGAGGCGGGAAGATTCCACATCTATGCTGTCAAGACCATCGACGAGGGGATAGAGATCTTAACCGGGGTCAAGGCCGGCGTGAGAAAGAAAGACGGCGAGTTCGAGGAGGAGACCATAAACTATCTCGTGGACCGAAAGCTGAAGGAGCTGGCCGAGAGCTGGAGAGCTTACATCGGCAATGAGACTGCCAGCTGAAGAGCAGGAAACAGGAGACCGGCGACAGGGAACCGGGAACCGGAAACAGGGACAAGGATTCTCTGTGAACCGTGAAAGGTGAACCAAACGGGGTAGCCCTGGGGCCTCTGCCCCAGGGAGGGGCTTAATTACCTCTGCTGTGATAATTGAACTCCTCTGAAACGTCATTCACTATTCAGTATTAACATTGACCACTCACCATTAACCGCTAACCACTCACCACGATCTCTTGGATGAGAA
>JBHIBM010000182.1:0-4736 GCA_046759085.1 Candidatus Zixiibacteriota bacterium | reverse complement strand
GAGGTAGAGAGGGGAATAAGACCGGCTGATGGATTCTGTCTTCTCACACACTATTGCGGCAATTTTAACGATCGGGATTATCTCGTTTCTGTATAAGGACAATCCTCTCTACAAATTCTGCGAATCGCTCTTCATCGGAGTTTCAGCCGGATACTGGTTCGTCCAGCAATATTATGCCAACCTTTTGCCCAAGCTCTTCGATAATCTGGGCATAACCAGACTGGTGGGAGCCGAAAGCGCCCCCGAGGGAGCTCTGCAAAGCATCTTCCTGCAGGGAAGGTGGGATGAAAGAATCTTGTACCTGATTGCGGGAGCATTAGGGGTGATGATGCTTTTAAGGCTCATTCCCAAAATCGGCTGGATTGCACGTTGGCCTCTGGCGTTCACGGTCGGCTCCACCTCCGGGCTCTATTTCATCACCTATTTCCAGTCCAACGCCATGAGTCAGCTGGAGCATACCATCCTGCCTCTAAACTCCTTCAATAATTTGGTATTGATTGCAGGCACCGTCACCGGAATCATATACTTCTACTTCTCCAAGGAACACAAAGGAGTCTTCGGCGGCGCCGCCAAGGTGGGGATATATTTCTTGATGATAACCTTCGGAGCCTCCTTCGGATATACGGTGATGTCACGTATGTCGCTTCTCATCGGCAGAATGGATTTCCTCTTCGGCACCTGGCTGGGGCTGGTGAAGTGACCGATGATAACGGTTTCGGGTTTGCGAAGAAAAGAGCTCGAGGTGACCGTGAGGCTGCCCTCACCAAAGAAGTGACAGTAAGACAAGTGTATTGAAAGCGTTCAGCTATAGCTTCACATTCTATTGCTTATTAGGCTTAATTCTCCTAGCGACAACGGATGGCTTAGCCCAGGTAGAAAGCAGTGATAGTCTCCTTTCTCCTCTCTTGCCTCCCTCCGAGGTAATCGCCGAAGACCACCCCGGTGATGCCGGAGGTGCCATTATCGTCCGCTGGAAGCTCTCCCCCGATGAGGATAAAGGGGTCACAGGCTATGAGATACTCCGCTCTACCTCTCCCACGGGAGAGTTCTCCTCCATCGGTTTCGCCGCCGCCGGCACCAAGAGGTATGTGGACGCCAATACCGAAGACTCCCTGACCTATTATTACAAGGTTCTCGCCATCGACGTGGACAAGAATGTCTCCGAATCGGAGCTGTCGCCTCCAGCTCGTTCTTCCGCGCAGTGGTTCGATTTTCATCTGTTGAACCTCCTGATCATCGGGGGATTGATCTGCGGTGCCGTCATCTATTTCATTGCCCACGCCAAGAAGGGGAAGAAACTCTTTTTAAGAAAGATTGCCGGGCTGGAGGCGGTAGACGAAGCCATCGGCAGGGCGACTGAGATGGGCCGTCCCATCCTTTTCATCCCCGGAATCTTAGATATGGACGACGTTCAGACCATTGCCGGGATAACCATCCTGGGTCGAGTGGCCAAGACCATTGCGCAGTATGAGACCAAACTGAACGTTCCCACCTCCCGCTCCATAGTGATGTCCACTGCCATGGAGACCGTCAAGGAGGCCTATATTTCCGCGGGCCGTGCCGATGCCTACTCCGACGATTTCGTCCACTACGTCACCGATGAGCAGTTCGGGTATGTCGCCGCCGTCGATGGCATAATGGTGAGGGAAAGGCCCGCGACGTGCTTTTATATTGGGGCCTTCTTTGCGGAGTCACTCATCATGGCGGAGACCGGCAACTCCATCGGCGCCATCCAAATTGCGGGAACGGCTATGCCGGCACAGTTGCCCTTCTTTGTGGCCGCCTGCGACTACACCCTAATCGGGGAGGAACTCTTTGCGGCCTCCGCTTACCTTTCCGGGGAGCCGAAGCAACTCGGTTCCCTGAAGGGACAGGATATCGGAAAGATAATTGCGATGTCGGCGATAGTGATCGGAGCGTTGCTGGAGACCCTCTTCGCCATCAGCGGGAGCAGCCTCTTCGGTTCTCTGGCGGAGCTTGTGCACAAACTGTTCTCGATTGTTGCGAGTTAGGCTCAGATGAATTCATCAAAGAAGCGATAAACTCCTATGCGCAGACAGATTCCACTCATCATCACTTTCATTGTCGGCTCCGTGCTGATCATATCGGTCTTCATCCCTCACAAGCCCTTCGGCCGCCTGGGGGAGAATTTCTCCGTTTACTTCGATATTATCGCGGTCTTCGCATTCATACTGGGAGGTGGAAACCTACTCCGGGTCCACGGTAATCGCATTTATAAGAAGCACAAGGACTGGCCCTATTCAATGGTTACGGTGGCCGGATTTCTGGTAATGATGATCGCCGGCCTTTTCAAAATCGGCGGCTCCCCGGGGATAACCGGGGATCTGACCGAGCCGGGGAGCATGTTCGAAGAGCTGTATATGTATGTTTTCACTCCCCTGATGGCTACCATGTTTGCGCTTCTGGCCTTTTTTGTGGCCTCTGCCTCTCACAGAGCCTTCCGGGCGAAAAACAGGGAGGCAACGATTCTCTTGCTGGCGGCGTTTGTGATTCTCCTGGGGAGAACTCCCTTCGGCGTGAAATTGACCAGTTGGCTGCCGGGTTCCTTATCGTTTCTGGAGATCCCCAATCTTGCCACCTGGATAATGTCCGTCCCCAACATGGCCGGCCAGCGGGCAATTCTGATCGGAATTGCGCTCGGTGTCATCGCAATGGCTCTGAGAGTAATTCTGGGCGTCGAAAGAACCTATCTCGGAGCAGACAGCGATTAATCGCAACTGAAGATGTCCTTTTTCGAGACCATAGCCAACATCGACCGGCGGGTGATATTCCTCTTCATCGGCTTTGCGGTGATTATCCCGGTGCTGTTGAGTTTCTCCTGCACCGAGGAGGCCTCCCCCATTGTGGAGGCGATTTTCGATAAGATCGAATCCCTCCCTGAAGGCTCCAAGGTACTGATTTCGTTTGACTACGGACCCTCGACGGTGCCAGAAGTTCAGCCGATGGTCGACGCTCTGCTGCGTCACTGCTGCGAGAAGAACCTGAGAATATACATGATGGCATTGTGGGGCACGGGTCACAATCTAATCTCAGAGAGCATGGTGGACATCATCGAGCATGAGTTTCCTCACAAAGTCTACGGTGTCGATTATGTCAACTTGGGCTATAAGGCCGGTAACCAGGGACTCATAAACGTCATCTTGACGGACATGAAAAAGATGTATACCACCGACGCTGTGGGAACCGAGATCGACGCCGTCCCGATGATGGTCGACATCCGCAATCTGAAGAGTTTCGACCTGATTCTCTCCTTAGGGGGAGGGTTCCCGGGAGTTAAGGAGTGGGTGCTTTTCGGTGGCGACCCCGGGAATATCCCGGTGGCCGGCGGTGCCACCGCGGTGTCGGCACCACTGCTCTATCCCTATTATCCCAGACAGCTTCTGGGGCTCTTGGGCGGAATCAAGGGCGCCGCGGAATACGAATCCGCCCTGATCAAGGGATATCCCAAGTTCAAAACTCACTCTCATCCGGGCATCGATATGATGGGGCCCCAAACCGTGGCACATATCGTGATTGTGATCTTCATTGTAATCGGGAACATCACCTTCTTCGTCGCCAGGAGAAGGGAAGGGGGGGAGGAAAAAGAGGGGAGAAGCTTCAGATGAGGAAGGACCTGATCTGGCTTTTCATCGGAGCCGCATTCTTCGCCTTGCTGTACGTCCTCAACTGGGGAATCAAGGCTATCTCTACGGACCTTCTGGTCTGGATCGGAGCTTTCCTCACCCTGGCGATCATGAGCTTCCTCTACCAGGACAATCCCTTCTACAAATTTGCGGAGCATCTCTTCGTCGGTGTTTCGGCGGCTTACTGGATGTGTATGGGCTTCTGGAACACTCTGGTTCCCAACCTCATTGCCAAGATCCACCCCCCAATCGTCAAGGGGGTTCTTCCGGCCATTGCTGAAAAGCCCCCCGAATACTGGTACATCATCCCGGCGATTCTGGGGATAATGCTTCTGATGAGGCTTTCGCCCAAGGCCCCCTGGATTTCCCGCTGGGCTTTGGCTTTCATTGTGGGGACCACCACCGGCCTGAACCTGGTTCGCTACCTGCGAAGCGATTTCGTGGGACAGATCAAAAGCACCTTAATTCCCGTGATCGTCGTCGAGAACGGCTCTCTCTCCGTGGGGGGTTCGTTTTCAAACATAGTTGTTGTCTTGGGAGTCCTTTGTGGGATTATATATTTCTTTTTCTCCAAGGAGCACAAGGGGATCTTCGGAGTTGCCTCCCGGGTGGGAATTTATATCTTGATGATTACTTTCGGAGCCAGCTTCGGTTACACCGTGATGGCTCGTATCTCCCTTCTGGTCGGGAGGATGACGTTTTTGCTCGGGGATTGGATGGGATTGCTTCAGTGAAGAAGGCTTGGCGAAGCCCCGAATTGAGCATCAATGACAGATAAACTGGGACTTAGGAATAGACTTTGAAGAAAATGGACTTAGAGAGAGTTGCGGTCGGGCTCAAATGATAGTCTATGTTAAAAGATCCAAGCAAATTGGAATAGAAGTCATCTGGTAAAGAATTTCAAGACAAAGTGAGGCCCCATGAAGAGACTCAATTTCCGATTGGCACTTGTTCTGATCTCCGCCTCGGTTTTGCTCTTGTTATGCTATCTGTCCGCACCCGGGCAGGAATCAGAAACGCCTGCCGAACCTTTGCCCGCTCCTCCCACAAATGTGGCCATCTCCGATGATCCCAATGACGATGGACACACCA
>JBHIBM010000181.1:0-4762 GCA_046759085.1 Candidatus Zixiibacteriota bacterium | reverse complement strand
AACACCGCCAATTAACACCAGCCACTTAGAGAGCGTCATGGTGTGTCGCATTCTCCCACCGTCAAATCAGGTCTGTCAAACTGAGATTTTGCTTGGGTTTGGACCAGGCGTTGAAGCCAGCTATGCGCGTTTTTCTTGCTAAATATTGTTTGCGTTGGTAAGGGTAAGCTGTGCCTGCTTGCCAGAAAGAACTTATCCGATCTGCTAACGATTCCCCAGGCTGCCAGACCCCACTTCGATCTCGGGTATGGAATCCTCCGCTATCTACGGAATTCAAAAGTCCGTCGAGCTATGAGGAACCGGAGGATCTCTCAGAGGATGCTTCGGTCTGTACTTCGTTCGACCTCCAACGGTCTGGCACCTATTGACCTCTTGATTTTATACACACTATTATCGTAAGTTGGTGTATGCGCACTCAAGAAGGAGGAAGCTCATGCATAGGACCAATATCGAGCTGGACGAAAAGCTGGTCAAAGAAGGAATGAGGCTGTTTAGTAAAAAGACCAAAAAAGAGCTGGTCGATTTTGCCCTGAGAGAAGTGATCCGGCGCGAGAAGGCAAAGGGGATACTGGCGTTAGAAGGTAAGGTAAAGTGGGAGGGGAATCTGCGTGAGATGAGGAAGGGTAGATTTGCGAATATTAATTGACACCTCTGCCTGGATTGATTTTTTCCGGGGTGTGGCTTCCCATGAGAAAACCCTTCTGAAGGATTGCCTAAGCCGGAGAGAGCACATCTTCATTGCCGGAGTGATTGTCCAGGAAATCCTACAAGGAATAAGAGATGATTCACAGTACCGCACTATTAGAGAATTTCTATTTCTCTTTTCCAAAATTGATACACAGTTCGCGGATCATGTGGATGCTGCCAATATTTATCGGGACCTAAGAAAGCGAGGGGCAACTATTCGAAGCCCCGTTGACTGCCTGATTGCTGCTCTGGCTATACGCCACCGCCTCTTCCTTCTCCATAAGGACCGTGATTTTACCGTTATTGCCCGTCATCATCCGCTTTCCATAGTCAGCTAAACTTCAACCTTTTTTCGTTGACATTTCCCCCTCGATTCGGAGATATTAACTACCGCATTTTACCTGGAGGCCTATCGACCGGCCCTCCACAGAAAGCCAGCAATTAAACCCACACGGAAAGGAACCTACAACTATGACCAAGGCTGATTTGATCAACGCAGTGGCCAAGACAACAAAACTCAGCAAGAGAGCTGCGGGAGATGCTGTCGATGCGACTTTTGGGAATCTTGCCCGATCGATCAGGAAGGATAAACGGGCTCAAGTCCCAGGCTTTGGCACCTTTACGGTCAGGTCACGTAAGGCAAGAAAGGGAAGAAATCCCCAGACCGGGGGCGTGATCCGTATCAAGGCGAGCAAGACCGTCGGATTCAAGCCTGCTCCGGACCTAAAGAAGGGCCTCTAGGTCACTTATAGCTTCAACCTCGCGGGCGCCAAAAAAGAATCGGCGTCACTTAAGCCTCAGTATCCTGCTCTGGTTAGAGCCTTCCAGAGAGACCTCTTGCTCCTCAATCCTCACAACCATCCACGGTCCTACTCTATCTCCCTCGGTAACCCTTTTATCTCCAGCCTCAGTGCGTAGCATCGCATACTTGAACCCACCGGCCGATATTATGGCAAGAAGCTCAATCGGACTCTGTTCCTTAAGCGCCTGCTCATCTCTTTTCAGCTTTTCGTCGATGTTCTTGAGCTTAGACAATACGAGTCTCACCTCGCTGTGAACCTCCGAAATGGCGGACGTTACCGTGTCACCTACCGAGCTCCCGGCGCTCTCGGAGGAGTTTACGACAAGGGAGCGTAACTCCTCCAGCTGACTCTTAACCGACTTGATCTCCTCCAGAATGCTGACCTCCACACCCGGGCCGGGAGGTCTCGGATACTCCCGGTCTTTTTTAGTCTCTCCCCCCAAACCAGCGATATTCCGTTTGACGAGCACGGGTCGCTCAGGGCGATAGGGTTTAAATCCGCTCAGCTTCGCTCGTGGAGGGCTCTGTTTAACACCTATGGTCCCGAGAAACACAAACACCAATACCCCAAGCGCGATAACGATCCCTATACGCTGCCACCCAGAAAGGCGTGAATAGAGCGCCGTTGCTGATACTATGAGGCCATCAATCCTGGGAGACATTCTCTGTCCTTATCCAGTAGCCGGGGCGCACAATCACCGGCTCGGTGTGAGCCGGGATCATGACTCCGTTTACGATTCTCGCCGGCATATCGACCTCACTTACCAGAGGTGGTCGCCAGACGTAGGGCTTGTTCATCTCCTCCTTTGTCCGGAACTCGACTGCTACGCTTTTCATTCCCGTACGAAACCCCTCCTCGTAGGCCCTCCGCTTGATCTCACCTGTCTGCCGTTCCGGCACAGGCAGGCCGGAGGACTCCGGCTCCCGCTTGTCGGTATAGCTCATCAAGGTGATCGCTCCGTTTATTCCCGATAGTGTCCCTCCAATGATAGGGATGGCGGTGGCCCAGCAGCCGCTGAGACCCATTACAAAACATCCGATAGAGATGATTTCAATAATTCTTTTCATAGTTCGAGTCTCCTCACTATGACCCTGAGCAAAGTCGAATGGGTCATAAAGCCCTTCTCCTCATGTCCTCGCGGGCCAGCGCCTTGATGGCCTCGATCTGATTGCCGGCAAAATCAGCGAGTTTCCTTCGATATCTCTCCGTGTCCCTGAAATCGGTCGTGGCGACCCAATACATGACGGGGGAGAGATACAGGGTCAGCACTCCGCCTCCCCAGCTCGTTCTGAGATAAAACTCCGATCTCACTCCCGGAACCGTATTGACAGAGCCGACGAGCTGAACCTCCTCGGGCGAAAGCTTGAGCTCGTCTTTGAGAGTACAGACCGTCTCTCTCTCCTGCCTGAGAAGGATCTTGGTCGGAGAGTTCTGAAGTATCGTTCTGCCGCCCGGAACGGAAAGAAAATCCGTGATCGCCTGGCTAACGGCCACAACGGCGCAACCGAGCTTTCGATAGGTACGGAAGGCCTCCGCCACGTAACGCGCCGAGGCCTCGTTTTTAAGCAGCGCCCAGGCCTCGTCGATAAACAGGTATTTGGGCCGCGCGGGATCGGAGGACTGGATGCTGGAGACGATGAAATTCATCGCAACGAGGAGAAAGGCCGCCTGGAGCTCCGGGTAGCCATCGAGGCGCTTCAGATCGAAAACGTTCAACGTTGCGTCGGCTCTTAGCTCGTTCGGGCGGTCAAAGAACATCCCGTACTGCCCCTCTTGGGTGAAGGCAAATAACCTCTGCCTCAGCCCCTTCCCTCTCTCGCCGTAATCATCAACCAGAATCTGCGCCAGATCGGAGAGCTGTAGCTCCCGTCCCCTGTCTGCGTGCCCGCCTGCCGGGGCGCGGGCAGGCAACGCACGGGCAAGTTTGCCCCTCTGGTATAGCTTCACAAGGGCCTCCTCGATCACTCCCACGTTCTCGGCGTCGAGGTGCTCCCGCACGTCGTTGCGCGTGGCCATGGCAACGATGAGGGTCGTAAGCAAGGCCTGCTTCTCCCGTGTGAGATCTCCGGCGAACGGGTTGATAGCCACCGGATGGTCGAGGTCCACGGAAAAGTACTGTCCCCCGAAGAGATCGCACATCTTTTCATAGCTCCCGCCCTTATCGATGATGAAGATCACCGGGTTCAGCCTGAAGGCCTGGGCGATCATGTCGTTTACCAGGACCGACTTCCCCACGCCCGTGGCCCCCGAGATAACCGCATGGGGAGCTTCATTGTCGAAGAGGTCAAAACCCACCGGTGTGCCCCGCCTGCTCAGGTAGAGAAAGACCGGACGGGTGGTGCCCTGCCAGTTCCCGAAGGTGGGAAGGACGTCGGAAAAATTGTCCGACGGCCAGCGCCGCTCCCGCCTTACGAACTTATCGTTCGCCGGGTCGTACCCGAACGGAAGCGACGCCAGAGTGAGAGAATCCCCTATCAGGTCCTCCACCACCCCCTCGCAGCCGAGCCCGTGCATTCTGTCCAGGGTTTCACCGACCCTGGACTCAAGCTCTTCTCCCTCACCCTGTCTCACGACATGCATGCTAAAGAGAACGGTCCGGGTCGCCCCGGAGAAGAGTCTTTCGGTCGTCTCGTCAATGTCCCTTTTGACGGTCTGTGTCTCGACCGAGACGTCCCCGAGCACCGTGAAACGATGCGTGAAGGCGAGCGCCCCTTTGACCTTTAAATAGTGCATCTCCTTGTCTTTGGGCGGGACGTGGAAGTTTATCGCCACCACGTAGTTACCGCCCATTTTTAGAAGCTCTGAGATCATCCCCGGAAAAGTCGCCTCCGGGGACTGCTCGAGTGAGATCACGCGGGTCTGTACCCCGTCACATTTCAACCCCTCGGGCATAACCTCCATCGTGGAAAGGGCCACCTGCTCCGAGATACTCTGCCCGGGAGAGTAAGTCGGCTCACCGATGCTTCTCGCCCTTATCGGATTCAGTATGGGATAAAGAACGGCTATAAGTTCCTGCGGAGAGACGGAGCGTGGGGAAAACCCGGCCTGGTTTATCGTCCCCTCGACCGAGCGCGCAAGCCGGGCGAATCTCTCCCTCTCCCGCTTATAGCTACTCTCGTAGGAGCTCTTTACCAGATCAGGGCGGAGCAAAACGGAACGGATAGCATCGATCATCCCCGGCTTCCCCCAGTTGAAAAATCGCCTGATCGTGAAGTAAACGGAAAGCATATGAGGCCTGAACTCCCCGTCCGTGCCGGGAAAGCCGCTCTTTG
>JBHIBM010000180.1:0-4771 GCA_046759085.1 Candidatus Zixiibacteriota bacterium | reverse complement strand
CCTTCTATATCTCGTGATAGGCTCCGCTCTAACTTTCTGTGTTAGCTGTGGCGTCTATTCCTTCTCTGGCTCAGCACTCTCTGGTGTTAGGACCGTGGGGGTCCCACTGTTCGAAAATCAGACCACCGAATACGACTTGCAGGAGAAGCTCACCGAGAAGGTAACCAACAGCTTCGTTGCTGATAATACATTGAAAGTCGTGAGTGCCCGTAGAGCGGATGCAGTCCTGTATGGGGTTGTCACCAGATACGAGAGAAAGAGCCACACCTTCGACGGCGCCGGCAATACCATGGAATATATCACTTACGTGTATGTGGCACTCAGGTTTGAAAAGCGGACGGAGCGCGAGACCATCTGGGAAGATGATAATATGGAAGGATGGGGTATCTATGATGCCATCGAGGAGACCGAGGAGGAGGGCAAAGAGAGAGCCCTGGATAAACTCGCAGAAGATATCGTCGATCGCACTGTCAAGGGATGGTAGACAGTAGGTAGCATGTAGTGGGTAGTAGGTAGGGAATTGCTGTTGACTTCTGAGGTTGTCTTGGGTAGATTCGAGAAGTCTGAAATTTGACTGGGAGACGACAATGCCCTCAAAACTGACAAATCTGGCGATACTTCTGCTGCTGGTACTTTCGGCCGTTGGTAGCTCTTACGGTGGCACCAACGACAAGGCGGGAACCAGCGCTTATTCCTTTCTGAAGATATGGGTGGGGGCTCGCACTCAAGCCATGGGCGGCAGTGGAGTTGGTCTGGCCGACGACGAGACCGCGCTGCACTATAACCCCGGAGGACTACCGCAGCTTTTGGGCGAACTTCCCTTAGAGGAATACGAGTTCGAATACGAGTACGACAAAGGAGAGGGAATTCCGGAAAAGAGAGAAAACTGGAATCTCTTCACTGCAAGCTACAACAACTACCTCTCCGACATCCAATCCGGCTTTCTGGCCTATTTGCGTCCCCTTGGAGACGAAGGCATCTGGGGAGTTTCGCTGAATTACTTCAACTACGGTTCCTTCGACGAAACCGACATCGATGGCAACAAAATCGGCACCTTTGGAGCCTCCGATTTAGCGATAGCCGGGAGTTACGCCCACCGGCTCTCGAGACGAGTCTTTCTGGGTGGCACCGTGAAGTTCATATATGAAAGCATTCAGGATTACTCCTCCACGGGCTTGGGCTTTGATGCCGGATTCATTTTCAGATTTGAAGACGGGAGGACTCAGGTCGGCGGTGCCATCACCAATCTGGGAACACAGCTCAGCGCATTGGGGGAGGAGAAAGAGAGCCTGCCGACCCTGGCCGCAGTTGGGTTCTCGCATCGTCTGCGAGGTTTGCCGTTTACGCTGTGCGTGGACGCCAACAAGCCCTTCGACAACGATTTCTATTTCTCCCTGGGGGGGGAGTTCACCCGCCTGCAACCTTTCTTTCTCCGTCTCGGCTGGAATTACAACGGACGGAACTACAAGACCGACTCCGACAAGGATAACTTCGCCGGCCTCTCCGGCGGGTTTGGCTACAACTGGAAGAAGCTCATATTGGACTATTCTTATAGCTCCTTTGCTGATTTGGGAGGTGCTCATCGCATCACCTTTTCAGGTAGTTTTTAAGGTTGTAATACGACTGTTTACGTTTGCGGACCTCGGGAGACCTTTTGCGGTCACCGGTCCCCTCAGGAGGAAGTTATGAAGACGAGAAAGGTTCTCTCCCGGGCAATCGTTCCACTATTCGCGCTCTCTCTTCTGGGAGTCTTCTTGGTTGTTAAAAACGTTGCTCTATCTCAAACCTCGGAGAGGGAGAGTAAGAAGGGACTCTTCACGTTTGTGGAGGGAGAGGCAAAAAAGCAGAAAATCGGAGACTTAGATTGGGAAAAAGCGCAAATCAACACCGAGGTGGTCAGCGGAGAGCGGGTCAGGACGATGCTTCGAACCAGGGCCGAAATTGAGTTGGCCAAGTTGGAATTGATCCGTCTAGCTCCCAAGACCACCGTCGATATTGTCAAGCTTTACGAAGAGACCCAGGAGAAGAAGGCCGAGACGGAGTTAAAACTGGAGGAGGGGGACCTCTGGGCGAACATCGGCAGCCTGGAGGAGACCTCCGAGCTTTTGGTGGGCACCACCATTGCCAATGCCTCCGTCAGGGGGACCGTATTCAGAATGAACGTCCAGGACGACCAAACCACGGAGTTGCGGGTTTACAAAGGGCAGGTCGATGTCTCCAATATCCCCGATACAGCCGAAGTCAAAGAGAAAGAAGAGAAGAAAACGAAATCGCTGGCTCCCAGGCAGATCGAAGGACCGAAAGAGGTTGCACCCCCAAAGGAGGTCACTTTAGCGCAGTGGACCGTGATTGTCAGAGAGATGCAGAAACTGGTTATTACCCCCGACAAGAAAATAGAGTATCACGGGGAGTTTAAGTCTACTGACCGGGAGGAACAGACCGATTGGGTTAAATGGAACCAGGAGCGGGACGAGTTCTTGCGCAATGTGAAAGATACTGAAAAACAGGGAATGAGAAAGGAAGAAATCGAAGAGTAAAGCGAGGTCCGATTTTTGATTTCTTCCTCAGCTTTGAAGACGCAATTTCTAATGACTGAGTTCCCCCTCCGGAACTCGGTCATTTTGTTTGCATCTTTGATGTACGTGGACTAAATTAGAGCGAGCCGGGAATACGCCTGTATCAAGGCGCTTCCTCTTGCGATTTCAGCTGTTGGCTCAGGAGAGTTGCTTTTAGGAGATGACCGAGCAAGAGAAAAAGATCAAGATGACCTCTCTTTGCTCCGGCGCTGGGTGAGCCGCAAAATTTGCGGCCGGGGAGCTCTTCCAGGTGCTGGAAGGCCTGCCGGAGATTGAGGATCCCAACGTGTTAGTGGGCACCAAGTATGCCGACGATGCCGGGGTGTATCTGTTAAGCAAAAGGACCGCTCTGGTGCAGACCATTGACTTTTTTCCCCCGGTGGTGAACGACCCTTACGACTATGGAGCCATTGCGGCCGCTAACGCCCTTTCGGATGTTTATGCCATGGGGGGCAAACCGCTGGTGGCGTTGAACGTGGTGGGATTCCCAGGGCAGGGCGAGGCCCGGGAGGCTTTGCCTCACGTTCTTAAAGGTGGTGCTGACAAGACTAAAGAGGCCGGAGTGGAGATAATTGGGGGCCATACTGTGAAAAACCCGGAACCTCTTTACGGTCTGATGGTAACCGGCGTGGTCAATCCTCAAAAGATCATCAAGAACATCGGCGCGAAAGCGGGCGATAAGTTGATTTTGACCAAACCGATAGGCACCGGCATTATAACTACCGCCATCAAGAGAGACTTGGCGCCCCCGGAGGTTACAGCGGAGGTGGTTGCGGTAATGAAGCACCTGAACAAAAACGCCTCCGAGATCATGATCAAAAGCCGGCCTAATGCTGCCACCGATGTGACCGGTTACGGCCTTTTAGGCCACTTGACTGAGATGCTAGCCGCCTCCCAGGTCAGCGCCACAGTCTGGGCTGACCAGGTGCCGATAATTGATGGGACCAGAGAACTTGCCCAACAGAATATCTATCCCGGTGGCACCAAGAGCAATTACAAGTTCCTGGAAGAGGAGGTTCTATATTCTCCTGACATCAGCTTCGAGGAGATGCTGATACTGTGTGACGCTCAGACCTCCGGCGGCCTCCTGTTATCGGTGCCACAGACCCGGACTCGGCGTCTCATCAAATCGCTTCAGGAAAAGGGTGAGCTTGCGGTTGTAATCGGGGAGGTGACTGAGGTTCAAAAATGGCGCATAAGAGTCGAGAAAAAGCATCCCGGGGAAGAGAGAGCCTGAGGAATCTCCCCAGCGTCGAGAAGCTATTGCAGACGCCGCAGGTCGCAAAGCTGGTGGCCGCCTGGTCGCAACCTCTGGTGGCTGATTACGCTCGTGAAGTAATTGATTCCTCTCGCAAAGATGTCTCCCGAGGGGGCAGGGTCCCAACCATCGAGGAGATGACCAAGAGAGTCGAAATTGCGCTCAGCCGATATACGCGACATTTCCTGGGCCGGGTCGTAAACGGCACCGGAATCATTATTCACACCAACCTGGGTCGATCACCTCTGGGAGAAGAAGTTCTGTCACACATGAGTGAAATTGCCACTGGTTATTCCAATCTGGAGTACGATTTGGAGCTGGGGAAGCGCGGCAAGAGGGGAACTCACATATACGAGCTTTTGAATAAGCTAATCGGCTGCGAAGCCTCGTTGGCGGTCAACAATAATGCCGCCGCGGTCTTTTTGATCCTCTCGACGCTCGCAAAGGAGAGGGAGGTTATTGTCTCGAGGGGGGAGTTAGTTCAAATCGGTGGGGGTTTCAGGATTCCGGAGATAATGAAGAGCTCCGGCGCAAAATTGATCGAGGTCGGAACCACCAACAAAACCTCTATCGAAGATTACAGAAAACACGTTGGGGGCAAAACCGCCTTGCTCCTGAAAGTGCATCAGAGCAATTTCCAGATGGAGGGATTCATCGAATCCGCCTCCGTGAAGGAGTTGGCCTCCCTCTCGAAGGAAACTGGAGTTCCGCTGGTGGTGGATTTGGGGTCCGGGGTGCTTTTGAACACCGAAGAGTTCGGCTTCGAGCACGAACCCACGCCCCAAGAGATAATCCGCAGCGGTGCCGACGTCGTTTCCTTCTCCGGAGACAAGCTCCTGGGCGGTCCCCAGGCCGGGATCATAGTTGGCAGAAAGCGATTCGTGGACCGGCTGGCTGCAGACCCTCTTTTCAGAACACTTCGCTTAGACAAGCTGGT
>JBHIBM010000179.1:0-4772 GCA_046759085.1 Candidatus Zixiibacteriota bacterium | reverse complement strand
GGAATAAAAGCTATCATCTTCGACTTAGACGGCACTTTGATCGACGCCTCCGACGGGGTGGTGGAGTGCTTCAACTATGCCTTAAAAGAGGCGGGTTTGAAACCAGCCCCGGCGGAAGAAATCAAAAGTACCATTGGCTATCCGCCGAAGGAAGTCTTCAAAAGGTATTCGAAGAGCAAGGCTGAGTTCCTACACCGGAAATTGCTAAAGAGGGCAAAAGAGGTGATGGCTGAAAGAAGTCGATTGTTGCCCGGCGCCAGAGAAACACTGGAATTCTGCAACCGCAATGGATTCAAGTGTGGCATGGCCACCACCAAATATCGAGAAAATGGAATGAGGGTTTTAACCAAGTTGGAAATCGACAACTGTTTTGACGTTATCCTCTTTGGGGACGAGGTCGAGTCTGTAAAACCCGATCCGGGGATCATCTTTGAAATGGCGGAGAGACTGGGCGCAAAGATAGGTGAGACACTGGTGGTGGGGGATACCATAAATGATGTCATAGCCGCCAGGGCCGCCGGCGCAACCTCAGTCTCCGTGACTTCCGGGGTGGACCCGAAGTGGAAACTTTTAAACGAGAAACCTGATTACCTCATCGACACCGTCGGTGACTTGATAAAGCTTCTGTCTTGAGAGCCGTTCAAAGAGAAAGCCGAAAGCTTCTAAAAAGATACATTCTGCGTTACAGACACCTGTGGCTTTGGGGTTTGGTCGCCATATTATTTACCAACATCTTCACCCTGATCGCCCCCTGGGTTCTGAAATACGCAATCGACAGCATCTCTGGAGGTGCCTCCACTACTGACCTTCTGGGATATGCAGGTTTGATCGTAGGATTAGCAATCTTCCAGGGCGTTTTCCGTTACTCCACGCGCCAGACCATGATCGTCGCCTCCCGAAAGGTCGAATACGACCTTCGCCAGGACTTCTTCGCTCACCTGGAGAAGCTCGACAGAGCCTATTACGACAGAAGCCAGACCGGGGATGTCATGGCCCGGGCCACCAATGACGTGGAGTCGGTGAGAATGATGCTGGGTCCCGGGATAATGAATTTCACAAACACTATCGTCGCGGTGGTTATCGGTTTAGTTCTGATGTTGAGTCTGCACTGGAGATTGACCCTCTACATATTCATCCCCTTCCCGGTGCTCTCGCTTGTCACCTTTTTGTTCGTGAAGCTGATCTATCCCCGATATGAAAGGATTCAGGAGCAGTACTCCAAGATCTCCGCCAAAGCTCAGGAGAGCCTTTCCGGTATCCGGGTAATCAAAGCATACGTCCAGGAGGCAAACGAGCGCAGAGCGTTTCGCAGATTGACCAAAGACTACATAAAGAAAAACATGAATATGATCAGAATCTGGGGTGCTCTCTTTCCGGTGCTGTCACTCCTTGCGGGGGCGATGATGGTGATAGTCATTCTGGTCGGGGGAAGATATGTAATCGCCGGAAGCATGACTTTGGGAGAGTTCGTGGCCTTCACCGCTTATCTGGGCCTTCTGGTCTGGCCCATGATCGCCTTGGGTTGGGTGATGGGACTCTATCAAAGGGGAATGGCCTCCATGGGAAGAATCATCAAGATTCTCCAGGAAAAGCCGCTGATCCAAGAATCGCCGACGCCAGTGCAACTGCCTCAGATTCGCGGAGAGATCGAGTTCAGGAATCTGGACTTCTCCTATCCCGGAACAGAAACAGAGGCACTAAAGAACATTAACTTGACAATAGAAGCAGGGCAGACGGTGGCGATAGTCGGTGCCACCGGTTCCGGCAAGACCACTCTGGTCAACTTGATTTCCAGAACGTATCCGGTGACAAAGGGGCAGCTGTTCATCGATGGCGTGGACATCAATGACATGTCCCTGAGATCGTTGCGAAGAAATGTCGGTTTTGTTCCGCAGGAGACTTTCCTATTCTCTGACACTGTCCGTAGCAATATCGCCTTCGGGCTCGAGACCGCCAGCGACTTAGAGGATGTTGGAGTGAAAGCCCGTTGTGCCGCCATCGAGAGAGAGATTTTAGAGTTCCCCGAAGGTTACCAGACCGTTCTCGGCGAGAGGGGCATAACCCTATCAGGGGGGCAGAAACAGCGAACCGCAATTGCCCGGGCTTTGATGCTCAACCCTCCTATCTTGATCTTAGACGATGCTTTTTCCTCCGTGGATACTTACACCGAGGAGGAGATTCTTGGTAACTTCAAGAATGTCTTTTTGGGGAGAACCGTCATTGTCATTTCCCATCGCATCTCCACGGTGAGAAGCGCCGACCACATTGTCGTCTTGGAACGGGGAGAGATAGTGGAGCAGGGCACTCACGATTCTCTGGTCAGTTTAGGAGGTCTTTACTCCCGGATTCACGAAAAACAGCTCTTGGCGGAGGAGTTAGAGGTTATCTCGTAGCGAAGATCCAGGTCACAGTTGCTAGTTGTGTCTGAACACTGTGCATAGAATATGACAACCTCGAGCTATCACGAAGAAGAGAAACTAGGCAAAGCTTACGACCATCGCCTGATGCGGCGGCTCTTGAGGTATCTGAGACCGTACCAGGCCACGGTGATTATCTCGGTGGCGTTGCTCCCGGTTGTTGCTGGTTTACAGTTGGTTGGCCCGTATCTTACCAAGGTCGCCATCGACAGATACATTGCTTTCAAGAATCTCTCCGGGTTAGCCAAGATTGCAGTCTTGTACCTGGCGGTTTTGGTTTTCCAGTTCACCGTGAGGTATATCCAGACCTACATCATGCAACTTATGGGACAGAAGGCGATGTACGACCTTCGGATGCAACTCTTTTCTCATCTTCAGAAAATGTCGCTGTCTTTTTTCGACAAGAATCCCGTCGGTCGTCTGATGACCCGCTTGACCTCCGATGTCCAGGTCTCGAATCAGATGTTCACCGAGGGGGTGGTTGCAATCTTCGGGGACATCTTCATCCTGATTGGCATCGTGGCGGTGATGCTGGCGGTCAACTACCGGTTGGCTCTGGTGACCTTTGTGACCCTTCCGCTCTTGATTCTGGCGACGGCCGTATTCAGAAAGAAAGTTCGAGAAGTCTACCGGCTGGTGAGGACACGGACCGCCAGGCTCAATGCCTTCATGCAGGAGCACATCAGCGGGATGGCGGTGATTCAGCTTTTTGCCCAGGAACGGAAGATCCTCAACGACTTCGATGATGTCAACTCCTCTCTGAGGCAAGCCTACCTCAAGACCGTGTTTTACTATGCCATCTTCTTCCCGGTCGTGGAGGTGATCGGAGCGGTGTCGTTAGGTTTGATTATCTGGTACGGAGGCGGTGGGGTGCTGGCGGGCAGTATAAGTTTCGGTGTTCTGGTGGCGTTCGTCCAATATGCGGAGATGTTCTACCATCCCATCCGGGATCTGTCCGAAAAATATAATATTCTTCAATCCGCGATGGCCTCCTCGGAAAGAATCTTTGGGCTTCTGGATACCAAACCCTCTATACTTCCTCCTGAGAGGAGCGTCAAGCTTGAGACTTTGAGGGGTGAGATAGAATTCCGTGAGATTCACTTTGCGTACAACCAAGGGGAACCGGTTTTGGAGGGGGTGAGTTTCAAGATCCAGCCAGGGGAGAGAGTGGCCTTCGTGGGCGCGACCGGCGCCGGGAAGAGTTCCATCATAAGCTTGCTCTGTCGATTCTACGAATACCAGAAGGGCGAAATCTTAATCGACAGCAAAGACCTGAGGCGGATAGATCCCCAGGAACTCCGCAGGCAGATGGCTTTGGTCCTCCAAGATGTTTTTCTGTTTTCCGGGGACATACTCGCCAACATCCGCCTGGGCAGTGAAGAGATTTCTCTGGAGAAGGTGAAAGAGGTTTCCGAATATGTGAACGCCGATCAGTTCATTTCCTCTTTCCGGGAGGGATACGGAGAGCCCGTGGGGGAGCGGGGCTCTAACCTCTCAGGGGGCCAGAAGCAACTTCTGGCCTTCGCCCGCGCTCTGGTGTTCGACCCCAGAATACTAATCTTGGACGAGGCCACCTCTTCGGTCGACACTGAGACCGAGCTTCTGATTCGGGAGGCCGTGGGGAAGCTTATACGGGGACGCACCTCCCTCGTCATTGCACATCGTCTCTCGACGATTCAAGATTGTGACAAGATCATTGTGATCCACAAGGGGAAGGTCAGGGAGGAGGGAACTCACGGGGAGCTTCTGAGAAAGAGGGGCATCTATTATCGCCTGTATCAGCTTCAGTACAAAGACCAGGAGGTGGGGTTCGGGAACGGGAGTCAAAGCTAAGATAGCTGGATTCTCCAACCTCAAAGAAGTGTTATGATGAGACAGTATAGAAAAGTGGCCACCGAGGCCGCTCTCAAAGCCGGAGAGCTCTTGGTGAAGAATCTCTACAAGGTCAAAAGGGTCGACCACAAGGGTGTGGTGAATTTGGTCACGGACATCGACCGCAAATCGGAAAGGTTGATTCACAGAATTCTAAGATCGCATTTCCCGAATCACTCTTTCTTTGCAGAGGAGGAGGTTCGGGAAGAAACCTCCTCAGATTACCTCTGGACCATCGACCCCCTGGACGGAACCACCAACTACGCCCACGGTTTCCCGATTTTTTGTGTGACGATCTCGCTGCTGAGAAAAGGGGAGGTTATAATGGGCTTGACTTATAATCCCGTGTTAGCGGAGATGTTTTGTGCAGAGAGAGGTGCGGGCGCCTTCCTGAACCGACGGAGAATTCAGATCAGTGGGACTGAAGATCTCAACGACAGCCTCCTTGCAACCGGCTTCCCTTACGATCTCAGGGAGAGCGAG
>JBHIBM010000178.1:0-4776 GCA_046759085.1 Candidatus Zixiibacteriota bacterium | reverse complement strand
GGTGATAAGACAGTCTCGGCAGTGGAGCTACAGCGCAGGTGATACCGGTATGGAGACCAGAGTTTTAGATGGAATAGCCGAGAGAACTGAAGCCGAAATCTATCCCTTCTTCTCTGTCGTAATCCCGGTTAGGAACGAGGGAAGTTCTGTCGGTGGAGTCATCGAATCCTTGCTGAAGCAGAGTTATCCTCAGGGGAGATATGAGATAATCGTGGTTGATGGGGAATCGGAGGACAACACCAAAGAGGTGCTGAAGAAACTCTCTCGCCATAATCCCCAAATCAGGCTATTCAGCAACCCTAAAGAGCTCTCCAGTGCGGGCAAGAATATCGGGGTTAAGAACTCCAGGGGAGAGATTATTCTCTTTGTGGATGGGCATTGCCATCTTCCCGACATCAATCTGCTCCGGGAGATCTCACGATTCTACCTCCGAGATGATAGGCGGGTGTTGTGTCGTCCTCAACCTCTGGATTTTCCCGGAAATAGCCTTTTTCAGGGAGCGGTGGCCGGCTGTCGGGCAACCCTCTGGGGGCACGGTCTGGATTCGACCATATACACCGAACAGGAGGGGGAGGTCAATCCCACCAGCTCTGGAGCGATCTATCCCCGCAGGCTCTTTGAGGAGGTTGGTTACATAGACGAGAGCTTCGACGCCTGCGAGGACGTCGAATTCAACTACCGGTGCCACCGGGCCGGATACAAAGGTTTCACCAGCCCGAAGCTGAAGGTCTGCTACCAACCTCGCAGGAACTTTTTTCAGCTTTTCCGGCAGATGTACCGTTACGGCTTGGGGCGCTTCCGCCTTTTTGCCAAACACCCGGGGAGTTTTTCGCTCGGGCAGTTGCCACCGGTCTTCTTGGTGCTCTTGTTGCCGCTGTCCGCTCTGGGATTGATCTTGGGAGGCATCTACGCAAGCATACTACTCTCAACCTGGGCACTTTACTTTTCGTTGACGTTGATTTTCTCAATTTCTGTTGGCCTCAACACCGGACTTCCCCGCTTGTTCCTATCCCCTCCAATTTTCTTTGTCATCCACCTGGGCCTGGGCTGCGGTTTTTTAGGCGGGATTTTGGAAGCTCCTTTTCGAAAGAAGAGAAAAAGGCCCACCTCAACAGAGAATCGGCACAAGGAGGGGGCATCGAAAATCAAGGTGATGTTTATCATTGACTCTCTCCCCAACAGGAAAGCGGGAACGGAAAAGATCCTAGCCTCCTTGATTGAACGCATAGACCGGGAGAGGTTCGAGCTGATTCTCTGCTGTCTGCACCGAAGCGATAACTTGGAATTCCGAGAATGTCGATCGTTGAATCTGGAACTTCGCTCCTTCGCCTCTTTCAGAGCTCTGAAGAGGTTATTCGCCCTGGCGAGGTTTCTGAAAAAGGAGAAAGTCGACCTATTGGTGATGTTCTTCAAGAACGCCAACTATTTTGGGACGTTGGCCGGCAGTATTTCAGGTGTGCCCAAGATTATCTCCAGCAGGCGCAACCTCGGATACTGGCAGACTGGAAGGGACCTGCTTTTGCTGAAGATTATGAACCGCTGGACAGACCTTGTGATCGCCAACTCCAGTGCAGTGAGGGATACTGTGGTGAAGGAGGAGGGAGTCGATGCAGGGAAGATAGAGGTGATTTACAATGGCATCGACTTAGATGAATTCACGAACAGACTGAGCCCCAGGGAGGCGGCGAAAAGGAGACTCGGCATTTCACCAGAGATGCTTCTTGTGGGAACCCTGTCGAACCTCCGCCCCGTCAAAAGGGTCGACATTTTCATTGAATCCGCCTTTGTGGTGTCGAAGAGATTTCCGGGGACGAAATTCTTCATCCTCGGGGAGGGGCCACAAAGGAGAGATCTGGAGACTCTGGTTGAACGTCTGGGAATAAAGGACCGGGTAATCTTCGCTGGAGGCTCAGAAGAGGTTTTTCAATATCTTTCCGCATTCGACATCGGAGTGTTATCCTCCTCCTCGGAGGGGTTCTCGAATTCCATTTTGGAATATATGCTCGCGGGCCTGCCGGTGGTGGCGAGTGGAGTGGGAGGCAACCCCGAAATCATAGACGAGGGCGAAAACGGTTACCTCGTCCCCGCGGGGGAGCCGCAGCCTCTGGCGGAGAGAATCATGGCTCTCCTCGGAGATGAGAGGTTGCGCCTAAAGTTTGGTGAAAGCGCTCGTTTCAAGGTTGCGGGGAACTTCTCCCTGAAGAGGATGATCGCTGAGTTCGAGAGGTGCTTTTTGAGGCTATGCGGACAGGAGGGTGGGGCCGACGATGTGGATATCGATCTTCAGGAGAGGAAAGTCTCCGTCAAGGGGGAGAGCCTCGTGGTTCTGTCGGAAAAGGGGGCGTAAAATTGGTCGAAAACTCGATGAAAAAATCTCTTGCGAAGAAGCTCGTTACTCTCTTATCTTGTGCGGGAGTTTCACCAGTGATTATGTTGGTGAGGCTCCACAAATATCTCTTCAGAAGCGATAATCTCTTCGCTTCCTTCGCTCAGGCTCTGGCCCTTATTCCAGGGAAGCTGGGCAGCTACCTAAGATGTGCATATTACCGATTTACCTTGAAGAGATTCTCCGGGGAGGGCTTCATCGGATTCGGTTCCTACTTTCCGCACTCCTCTGTGGAGGTTGGGGATGGCGTCTATATCGGGGCTTACTGTGTAATCGGAAATGTCTCCATCGGAGAGGGGAGCCTTCTAGCCTCCAGGGTCAGCATTCTCTCTGGAGCCCATCAACACTCAATTGAGGGGAGGGCCATAAAAGGGGAGCAAGTTGACAATTATTATCGAAGAACAGAGATCGGGAAGGGATGTTGGGTCGGAGAAGGCTCTGTGGTCATGGCCGATGTCGGGGATTTCTCGGTAGTCGGAGCCGGAAGTGTGGTGACCCGGACAATTCCGCAAGGAGTGATCGCGGCCGGGAACCCCGCCAGAGTAATCAAGGAGATCTCAACCTCCGAGAGGGAGAGCCCAACGCGTAAGGACACAAAAAGGAATTGAGTACCAAGGATTGTTCCCACAAGGACAGAATCTTCGCAAGGAGAGAAAGCCTCCTCTTTCTTGTCTTTCTGCTTTTGTTCATAAACACCTGCTTCGGAACCGACTTCCGCCGTGACTGGTGCACCCTGTACGGGGATGCACCTCCACCAAGCATTGATACTCTCATCGCCGCCAGATATGACGTGGCGATTTCGGGGCACGTCTCCACCGTCAACACCGTGAAGAGGCTCAATCCCCGGATGAAGTGGATGTTCTACAACTCCGTCTCGGACAACTACATAAGTGGGGCCAATGTCCGAGAGCATCAGTTCCTGGTCTTCGAATGCCAGGCCCGAGGCGCAGACCCGGAATCTCTCTATTACCACTACTGGGATGATACCGTCATAGAGCTGGAGGGGCAGCAAATCTTCATCCCCGGCTGGGGTGGAGGATCCGCCCCCGATGAGAGCGCGGCTCGGGTGCCGGTTTACTATGCGGACCTATCTCGAAGGGCCGTCAATCTCAACAACCGATTTGCTCGCCAGCTTGAGAAGGAGTTCAACGTCAAGAAATTTCAGACCCTTCCGGAGGGCTCCCAGGTGGGCTATTATGACGGGATCTTCCTGGACAACTCCACTCACAGGTTCTACAACTACGGCTCGGTTCTCTCAGGGGGGAAGATTGCCGAACATCCCGCTCATGCCAAGGTGACGGTGGAGGATTTCCAGAGCTGGTACTGGGGGGGACTGAAGAGGTTTCTGCGGGAGCTGAAGGATACCCTGGCATATGGTCACATCTGGTCCCCAGACGGAAAGGACAAGTTCTCCTGCATCAACATCTGCAGAAGCTGGATTGACGAGTACGCCACCGACGAGGTTGCGGACATGCTCCTGATGGAATTTCAATACAGCCCCGTCAAGAACGCCGAGAGCATGAACACCCTGGCGGAGGCTTACCGCCGTGACTCCCTCTCGGCGGTCAATGGTGTCTGCCAGCTTTACAGCCCCTCGGTGGTGACGGAGCTCTCCGGATACAGCGGCCACTACACTTGGGGTGAAGCCTTGTTGGGCAACCTGGCTTACTTCTATATCAGCAGGTCGGACAGCGCCTACCTCTATATCGATTTCAACTTCTCCTATTCCCCCAGCTACCCCGGCTGGGATACCTTGAGCTGGCACGAGTGCATGGATTATGTCTTGGGCGAACCTGTCGAGAACCGTTACCGGATAATCAAGAGTGGGGTGGACCGGAGAGGTTACACGTACAGAGTATACTCCCGGTGGTACCGCAGAGCCCTGGTTCTGTGCCGCCCCCGGGGTGGTTGGAATCAGCATTTCGATGAGAGTACCCGTGTCCGGGTAGATCTGCCGACGAACTTCCGCACCCTCCTGCCGAACGGAGACTTGGGACCCCTCAGTTCCCGAATCCATCTGCGAAATGGGGAGGCGGCCATTCTGATCCCGGCGGCCTTCGGCAGTTACGTCGAAGGAGACGTTTGGGGCATCTGGGCTGAAGCCGGAAGCCCTTACAACGTCATCGGGGAGGTTCGAGTGCCGCGGGAGTCGACTCTGGTGATTGAGCCCGGCGTTAAGGTCAATTTCCAGGGACATTACAAGTTCATCGTGGACTCTTCGGCGACGCTTTTGGCGGTGGGAACTGACAGCAACTCCATCTCCTTCACTACCGCCGACACCGCCACCGGCTGGCACGGGATAAGGTTTCTCTCCGCCGACAGCGATTCCCGGATAGGATACTGTCGCTTGGAATACGGAAAGGCTGCAGGGAGTGGGGAGGACGCCAAAG
>JBHIBM010000177.1:0-4807 GCA_046759085.1 Candidatus Zixiibacteriota bacterium | reverse complement strand
TCCTCCATGCCGATGACGTAACTGCCAGCACCGGCCTCGTAATGGCCGCGCTGCTGGCCGTACATGAAGTAGAAATTGCTATCGGCCGCAGTGAGGATTAGCTGGAAGGTGTGGGTGCTGTCGGCCTGGTTGGGGTCCGGGTAGAACTCCGCAACGTTTATCCAGGAGACTACGAAGGTGTCCTGGCCGTTGGACCAATACCAACACTCCGGGTCACCACGAGTGAAGTCGATATCACCCGCCAGGGGACAGACCAGGTTGTTCGGTCTGGCCTCGCTGGGAAGATTGGAAAAGGGGTGGGCGTAGTTGTCACGGTCGGTAAAGGAGACATAACCGTTGGAGCCAATAATGACCTCGTCGACGGTGTACCAATAATAGGGGAAATCGAAGCCGATGGCGTAGGGGCCGGTGTTGTTGTCGTCCCCCAGCCGGGAGGTCACCTCGACTGCCCCGGGCTTGGAGGTAATGTCAATCCATTGATACTCCGGACCGCCGACGGTATCGCTGTCGATCCACCAGTAGCCGAAGTTATCGGGACCTCCCATCCCACTCACGAGCGGGGGGTCACTCTTCACACCGACATTGCTGGCCGCAAACAGACTACCCGCCCAGAGGACAAAGGTAGCGGCTAAAACGGCCGTTAGTATTTTCTTCATTTTTTTCATGTCAACCACTCCTTAAAAGATCGTTTAAAGTTGTCTACTTCAATAGAGCCATCCTCTTCAAGGAGGTATGGTCTCCAGCGGAAAGCTTATAGAAATAAATCCCGGAAGCCGCCTCAGAGCCATCCCAGGTGACCACGTGACGACCGGCAGTCTGAATGCCGTTCACCAAAGTGGCAACCTTCTGACCACTGAGATTGTAGACCTCCAACTTCACGTCCGAGGCCTTCGGCACCTGATAGGTGATCGAAGTCTTGGCATTGAATGGATTCGGATAGTTCTGGGCCAGGAGGTAAGTCTTAGGCAACCTGCCTCCGGCGTAATCCTCATCCTCCACCCCGATAATGTCTGTCCACTCCACCAGAAGCCTTATGGCCACATCCTGGGTCTCACGGTTGCGGTCGGGAGAGATCATCCCGGTGTACTCGAAGCCGCGGTTGCTGCGAGGCGAGGTGTAGGTCTGGTCATGGCAGAAGGTGAAAGTGGTCTCGGTGGCGTGGATTCCAACCACCCAGATCTTCTCATTGGGGTTGACGACTATCTCATCGCTGGTGAAGTCAATGTATTCCCACTGGAAATACTGATTCCACGGGATGTAGACAATCCTCTCCGCGATGATGTCGCCGGGGTTACCGAACTCGTCCTGCTCGACTATGCGGACTATCAGGTCACCGCCGGAACCGCCGGTCGCACCCTGGAGCGGCATGTGCACTTCTTTGATTTTGAAGGCATAGGGGCCACGGACCTCAAACTCGTTGGCGTAGCCGGCCGTGTCGCCGCTCCAGGAGCTGCAGGTTTCAAGGGTGGTATCATCCCACAAAAAGAGAGCCTCACTGCCCAGTCCGTTGAACTCCAAAACCCGCAGCTCGAAGATCTTGCGGTTGTTGCCCGGAACCCGGTCGACCACGTAGAGGCGGAACTCTATGGAGTACTCTCCAGTTACGGTGGTAGTCAGGTGCCGTGAATACTCTACCCACCTCGATTCCTGAGCTTCCAGAGAAGCTATGACGATGGTATCTCTCATCAGCTCGGTTCCCTCAGGATCACGCACTATCACCCGGGTCTCGATATCAGTCTGGGGGTGGGTGCCGTTGTTCTTGTACTCTGCCGTCAGGGTGACCTCATCCCCCGGGTGGTAAACCTCTGCCCGGGAGCCTACAGACATGGCATTCAAAACTCCCAGATCGTAGAACTCAAAGGTTGGATCCGGATCCGCATGCCAGCGGATAGCCAGCTCCTCATGGAAGGCGTTCCCATAAGGCATCCCGTCTTTGCAGTATTGTAATCCCACGGTGCCGCTGACATCCTCGATCCCGATCACATAAGCTGCCTGCCCCGAGCTTCCTCCGTAGCTGCCGATCTGCTCTCCGTACATAAAGTAGATGCTGCTGTCAGCCTCGGTAAGAATAAACTGGAAGGTGTGGGTACTGTCGACGATCCCTGGATCCGGAAACCACTCCGGGACTTCTATCCAGGAGACCACGAAGCTGTCCTGACCATTGGACCAATACCAGCACTCCCCATCGCCACGGGTGAAGTCGGTGTCCCCGGCCAGCGGGCACAAGAGGTTATTGGGTCTTGCTTCACTCGGAAGAGTAGAGAACGGATGGGCGTAGTTATCGTTGTCACTAAAGGAGACATAACCGTTGGAGCCGATGATAACCTCGTTAACCGTATACCAGTAGTAGTTGAAGTCAAACCCGATGTCGTAGGGGCCGGTGTTGTTGTCGTCCCCCAGCATGGAGGTCACCTCAACCGCTCCCGGCTTGGTGGTAATGTCGACCCACTCGTACTGCGGGCCGCCGAGGGTATCGCTGTCGATCCAGGTGTAACCGTAATCGTCAGGCCCGCCCGTCCCGGTGACCAGCGGGGGGTCGCTCTCCACGCCAACGTTGCTGGCCGCAAATGAATTACCGGCCCAGAGGACAAATGCCACAGCTAGAAAGCAGACTAATAGACTTTTCATTTTCTTGCTCCTGAAACGTTAATTGGTGATCGGTTGAGACTATCAAATTTAAATTAAGTAAACTCTGCTTCACCTCCTTTGGAAAGACTCATATGCCCGAGCCCTTTTAAGTTTCTCATTCTCAATTGTTGCAAGTCGTTATCTGGTGAGAACTTGCATGCCCTTTCGTTACAGCTGGGGAGGCAGAAAGTCGACCTGCCTCCCCGCTCTTTGGTTTATCTCAAAAGCAACATTCCTCGGGTCTGAGTGAAATCAGGAGCTTCCAGGCGATAGAAATAAATCCCACTCGAAACTGAAGCCCCAGAGCTGTTCTCACCCTTCCAGTCAACCTGATGATAACCGGCCGGCAGTCTCTCATCCACCAAGGTCACCACCTCCCGACCTAGGAGGTTGAAGACCTTCAACCTAACCTGGCTCTGAACCGGGAGCGCAAGGTGAATTGTGGTCGTGGGGTTGAACGGGTTGGGGTAGTTTTGAGACAGACTGAACCCCGAGGGAAGCTCCGGTGTGGTCCCCTCCCAGGCGGAGGTGGGCGGATAGTCATACTCGATTTCGTGGTTGTGGGTGCGAGCCTCGTCGTGACCGAAGCAGATCCACTCGAAGAGATCCTTGCTGGCGGTATATTTGTAGTCGATCACTGCCAGCTTATCTTCGATGTCCTTCATCCCTACGACAATCTCCAAGTCGCCGTCCCTTTCCAAGTGGAAGATAGCGGGACTGCAGTTGATGCTCACCGACCCGACGTCAATGGGGCAATTGGGCAGAAGCTCGCCATCCTCACCCCAGGCATAGATCGTGGCCTTGGCATCTATCACAATGATGTCTTTCCGGGAATCGCCATCCAGGTCGCAGACTGCGGGGTTGCAGGTCATGTATGCATCGGCTGCCTGAGGCCAGCCCGGGTGCCTGTCTCCGGTGTAGTCCAGAACGTGGACGGAGTCGTCGTAAGAAGCAATGATAATCTCCAGCTCAGGGCCATCGTCGATGTTGGCGACCGTCAGAGGCGACCTGATCTGGCCCGACCCGGCGTAGACATTGTCCCATCCGCTCATTATGGTGCCGTCCTCCTCGAAGACCACCACTCTGCCACTGTTGTCTGCAATCACCACCTCCAGATCATCGTCGGCGTCGATATCACCTATGGCCGGGGCGGCGTATATCTTGTCCTCGAATTTGTACGACCAACCGTCGGGACCACCGTCAGCCTCAAAGACGTAGAAGTTCGAGTCCAAGGAGGCACAGGCGATCTCGTTAACGTCATCGCCGTCTAAATCCCCGATCGCCGCCGAACCCCAGAACGAGCCCACGGTTGTATCCATGAGCACCGCCCCAGCCCCGTCCACGATGTAAAGGTGACCGGTGTAGGAACTCTCGTAGGTGGTGACAACAATCTCCAAGATGCCGTCGCCGTTGAAATCACCCAGCGACGGAGAGGAGAAAACCATCCCGCTCAACGCCACCGGAAAACTGCTCAGAGGTTGGCCATCATAGCTGAAGGCATAAAGACCGCCACTCTTGTCCACCGCGACCACCTCCAGCACCGAGGGATTTCCGTCTAAGTCTCCAACTGCGGGGGCTCCGAGAATATCACCGCCCATGCGAACCGGCCATCCGTCGAAGCGGCTGGCATCGGGGTTGAAGACGTAGAGGGAGTCATTATAACATCCGACGATGATCTCGTAGTAATTATCCTGGTCGATGTCTGCAATCACCGGGGAGCTCTCGATATAACCCGAGAGCGTGACCGGCCAGTTTGCCTGGTAGAGGGAAACTAGAACCTCGAAATAGCGGTCCACCGCCCCATCCGGATCGAAGGCAAGGTGCAACGTCACCGGCACCCCTTCCATCAGGGCCTCCTCATCGACCGAGACCCTGAAGGGATCAGCGTTGTTGCTGGCCTCTCCCCCGGAGGGAACGAAGCCGAACTCCGCGACCGAGTCTGTCACCACCAGATTCCCACCGGTGCGCAGAGTGCCAACCACATTGATGCCATCCGCACCGGAGTTGAAGAGGGTGACAATTATCTCCCCGGTCTCCCCGGGATTCAAGACCCCGTCGCCATCTCCGGAGACTTCGCTGACTTCCACCTCGTTGATCACGAAGTAGGGGAAGTCATCGCCACCGATGGCCCTGTAGGCGTTGATTCGCCCGGTACCTAGCTGGCCGCGATAACTGGGGT
>JBHIBM010000176.1:0-4815 GCA_046759085.1 Candidatus Zixiibacteriota bacterium | reverse complement strand
CAGCACGATTTCCGCTATCTGTGGGCACTCCTCAAATCTCTCGATAGTATAAGCGAGGAGTGGCCTGTCTCCAATCTTCAAAAACTGCTTTGGCAGTCCCGTGTTGATTCGTTTGCCCCTACCGGCGGCCACGATTATGCATATGTTTCTCTTCATAGAACCAGTTAATCCAGAAAGCCATTGGATTACAGTATCAACATCGCATCCCCGTAACTATAAAAACGGTATTTTCTCTCGATTGCTTCACGGTAGGCCGAAAAAATCATCTTGCGGGTGGCGAAAGCCGAGACCAAGAAAAGCAAAGTCGACTTCGGCAGATGGAAATTCGTCAATAGCACATCCGTCAATTTGAAATCGTAAGGGGGATAGATGAATTTGTTGGTCCAACTGCTCAGATCTTTCAGGTTTTCCTCCTTGAAGAAATCCTCCTCCTCTGAGAAGCTCTCAAGAACTCTCACCACGGTGGTGCCGACTGCGATGACCCTGCCTCCCCTTTTTCGAGTTTCGAGAATCTTTTTCAAACATTCGGCGCTGGCCTGGTAATATTCCGGCTCCATTCTGTGTTTCCTGGGATCGGAGACGGTGACCGGTCGGAAGGTCCCGACGCTGGGATGTAGAACGATAGGGACGATCTCTACCCCCATATCTTTTATCCCCTCAAGAAGCTCTTCGGTGAAGTGAAATCCGGCGGTTGGAGCTGCTACGCCTCCTTTAACTCTAGCAAAAACGGTCTGATAGGTCTTTTTATCCTTCTGCTCTGCAGGGCGCTTCACGTAAGGGGGGAGGGGGACAATTCCGATTTCCTCTACCAGTCGGTCGAAATCCTCCGTGCACTCGAATCTGACGACCCGGCCGCCAACTTCGCTGTGTTCTTTTATCTCCGCAGTCAATCTCCCTTCCGCAAACGTGACTCTGCTCCCCACCGGAAGCTTTTTGCCGGGCTTGACCAAGGCCTCCCAGTGCTGGTTTCCGACCGGCCTTAAAAGGAAGATTTCGACCGCTTCAGAGCTTTTCTCTTCGTTTCCAATCAGTCTGGCGGGAAAGACCCTGGTCTCGTTTATGACCAGGCAGTCGCCGGGCTTTAGATACTCGGTTATGTTACAGAAGTGTCGATGATGGATCTCTCCATTCTTGCGGTTCAAGACCAACAGCTTGGAGCGATCCCTCTTCTCAAGCGGATATTGAGCGATGTAGTTTTCGGGCAGATAATAATCGTATTCCGAGAGCTTCATCTATTTTCTGAAAATATTGGTGAAGAAATATACCAGGGCCGTAAGGAGAATGCTCAGAATTATGCAGGTCATCAGGGGGAAGTAGAAGCTGAAATTCTTCTTTTTGACGAGAATGTCTCCGGGCAATTGCCCCAGGTAGGGGATTTTGCCAGAAAAAGAGAGCAGAAGCCCCAGCAAAACAAGTATCCCCCCGATGATGAGCAGAAGCTTTCCGAATTCGCTCACGGCCATAAGACCAATTCAACTTGATTGCGTAGATGCAGGAGTAGAGGTCGCCCTCGCTGGCGATTTCTGCGCTTTCTTTCGGAATTTCTTATCGTAACGGTCGCGTTCGCTGTAGATGCAACCGCAGTATTTCTGCATGTAGAGACCTTTATCTTTCGCCTCCTGGTGTCCCTCCCGGTAGCCGGAGGTGAAGTCCTCATACAGGAAGCTCACTCCAAATTTCGCAGCGGCTTTTTCTCCCGCCTCTTTTATCAGATCGTGGTCTTGATGCGGAGAGACCGACAAAGTGGTGGTGAAAAGCTCGAAACCGTTTGATTTGGCGAACTTTGCGGTTTTCTCCAACCTCATCCGGTAACATTGACGACACCTGATTCCGAATTCGGGAGTATCGCTGACAGCCTTCAAGAACTTCTCCAGCTCGTACTCATCCAGATATTCTATCTCCCACTGATAGAGCTGTTCCAGAAGCTTCACAGAATTCAGACGATTCTCATATTCAGTGTAGGGATGGATGTTGGGATTGTACCAAAAGCCAGAGACCTGATAATTACCTTTCAACAGCTTTTTGAAGGGATAGATGGCACAGGGAGCACAACATATATGCAGGAGGATTTTCATCCGTTTGGATCCGTATGGATTAACTATCTGAACAAAGTCTCCTGGGGACCCGCTTGAGATTCTATTCCCAGATGCTGGTATGCTTTTTCGCCAACCACCCGACCCTTTCTGGTCCTCTGCAGGAAGCCGATCTTTAAGAGAAACGGCTCCACCATGTCCTCTAAGGTGTCCGTCTCTTCGTTCAGGGTGGCGGAGATGGCCTCAATTCCGACCGGGCCACCCTTGTAGTAGTCGATTATCATATGCAAAAGCTTCCGATCCAGCTCGTCCAAACCGGCCTCATCCACGCCCTCCAGTTTCAGCGCCTCCCGGGTTGAGTTGACAGTGATGTTGCCGTCCCCCTTGACCTGGGAGTAATCGCGGACCCGTCTGAGCAGGCGGTTGGCAACTCTGGGGGTGCCCCGGGCACGTTTGGCGATTTCGATGCTGGCTTCCGCCTCAATTTCAATCCCCAACAGATGGGCGGAGCGCTTGACGATCTTTCTCAGCTCCTCTTCGGGATAGAAGTCGAGGTGATAGAAAATTCCGAAGCGATCCCTCAGAGGGGCGGAGAGGAAACCGGCCCTGGTGGTGGCTCCAACCATTGTGAAATGTTTTAAGGGGATGTTCAGGGTCTTGGAGAAGGGGCCCTTGTCCACCACGAAATCGATTTTGAACTCCTCCATTGCAGGATAGAGAAACTCCTCCACCACCGTCGGCAGGCGATGAATCTCATCGAGAAAGAGAACCTCGAATTTCTTCAGATTCGTTAGAATCCCCATCAGGTCGCCGGGCCTCACCAAAGCCGGCCCGGAGGAGGTGATTATCTTTGAGTTCATCTCCTTGGCGATGATGTATGCTAAGGTGGTCTTTCCCAATCCCGGCGGCCCGTGCAGGAGTATATGCTCGACCGGCTCCGCGCGGGATTTTGCGGCCTGCAGGGAGATTTTCAACTTCTCGACGATCTTTTCCTGCCCGATGTATTCATCCAAGGTCTGGGGTCTCAAAGACCAGATGAACTTCTCTTCCTCTTCGGAGGCGGGTTTATATGAAACGATTCTCTCGCGACTCATTTTAAATAAACTGGCTTGTGACAAGCCGGGCTAGAGTTGTTGCTGGAAGATGGTCTGCAACATCTCCTCCGGGGATCTGAATTTCCTGCCGGTGGCGAGGGCCTTGTCAATGATCCTTTCGGCTTCACCCTTCCTGTACTGCAGTTGCATAAGAGCCTTCAGCACCTCCTCTTTGAAATCGACTTCCGCCTCCTCTCTGAGGCTCAAAGCCTCTCCCTCTTTCATCAGGGCGTAGAGGTAGGTTTTTCCCTTCAGCTCCGCGATAATCTTCTCTGCCATTCTTGGGCCAATTCCCGGCAACTTCAGAAGCTCCCCTCTGTTTTCGGTTTCAATCGCTTGGGCGAGGTCCTTTATCGGAAGGGTGAGCGATCTCAAAGCCTTTCTCACCCCGAGGCCCTGGACTGTCATAAGGAGCTGAAAGAAGCCGCGGTCGTTCGGGTCTCTGAAGCCAACCAGACGGGGAAACTGGTTTCCCCTGCCGGCGCTGGATTCAATGTAATAGAAAGTATGAAGTTCAATTTCGGTACCCGGGGAGTTATCTGATTTCAGTTGTTCCCTCAAGGCGGAGGGGACTAAGACCTCGTAGAAGAGATTGCTCACCTCCACGGTGACGGTCTCCTCCCCGATGTCTGTCAATCGACCTCGAATTCTGGAAATCATAATTGGCCAGTGTGACAGATGGCGGCCGCCAAGGCGTCAGCTACATCCGACGGACCAGGCACTTTCTCCAGCTTTAGAATCTCCTTGACCACCCTCTGGATCTGATGTTTGCTGGCGTAACCGTTGCCGGTCAGCGATTTTTTGATTTTGGTGGCGGCGTAACAGGAGACTGGAATTCCATTAGTGGCAGCACTTAGAAGGACCACACCTCTGGCATGACCCATAGTTATTGCGGTTCTCGGATGTCGATAGTGGGAGTAGAGATTCTCCAGCACCATGTTATCCGGCTTGAAATCGGAAATTATGTCGTTCAGATGGGCAAAGATGGTGAGGATTTTCGATTCTAGACCATCCTTGGTTTTTGGGCGAATCACTCCCGCTTCGAGCAGCCGGAGATGTGAATTCTCAAATTCAATCAGCCCGTAACCGGTAACATTCAACCCCGGGTCTATCCCTAGAATCTTCATATGGGGCCCGTCAAACCGCCAGCTTTTCCATTATCTCTTCTTCGATGTCGAAGTTGGCATACACTTTCTGGACATCGTCGTGGTCTTCTATGGCCTCCATTAGCCGCAGCATCTGTTCTGCACGTTTCCCCTCTAATTTAACCGTTGTCTGCGGCACCATGGTGATTTCGGCAGTCTCGATGGGGATACTTTTCGATTCTACGGCCCTTCTCACCTTCTCGAATTCAGTGAAAGGAGTGGTGATTTCGTAGTAATCGGTTCCCACTTCCATGTCCTGGGCCCCGGCCTCGACGATGATCTCCAGAAGGTCCTCCTCGGTGGCATTCTCTTTCGGCACCGTGATGTACCCCCTTTTCTGGAACATCCACCCCACACAGCCGGCCTCTCCCAAGTTGGCTCCGTTTTTGGTGAAGAGGTGTCTTATCTCCGCCACGGTGCGGTTTTTATTGTCGGTTAAGACGTCGACTAAGACCGCCACCCCTCCGGGCCCGTAGCCTTCGTAGTTTGCGGCCTCGTAGGAGACCCCGGGGAGCTCCCCGGTTCCCTTCATGACTGCCTTTT
>JBHIBM010000175.1:0-4887 GCA_046759085.1 Candidatus Zixiibacteriota bacterium | reverse complement strand
GAGGGAGTGCTGGAGACTTCTCATCCCATACATCATGCAACGCCTTTCAGAGACGGGAAGGTAAGGTCATCCTTGAGTCAAAAAGAGGCACTCATGAACGCCCCCGATAAAAGGACGGCTGCTTCCGAGTGGCGAAAGTTATCGGTTAGATTCTCTCGTTGATAAGAATAAGGGACAAATACCGGATGCTATCGTCCGGCGTTTTCATTAAGGAAACAGAAATTTATCTTTTTGCGGTGCTTGAAAACACAGCCCATCAAATATTTGGAAATTTTGGAATCTCGATTTTCGTCTGAGGAGGGACAAATATTCTATCCATTCTTTTTCTGATGTTCATGACTTGTCTCACTAACGACACGGTTTTCTCAATATCACTTTGATTTCCCACCTTGCTTATCTGTTTCTCGGATTTCTTTAATTTTCGTTTATGTTGAGGCATCATCACACTTTTTTTCAACAACAACTACAAATAGTTCCGTCAGGACCGAAGTCAGCCAACGGCGGACGAGTCCTGACGCCAAATAATCGAAGATTTACTCTAAGTCAGATGAATTGAGAAATCTTGCCCCCTTCTCCTTCATTTCCGTTATAGCTTTTGCGCTGTCGCCGGGTTCAAGGTCGACTCCGCGGATTGCATCCTCTAAAACCCAAGCCTCAAAGCCGCTTTTCAGTGCGTCCAGAACCGTAGCCTTAACACAATAGTCCGTTGCCAGCCCGGCGACAAATACTCTTTTGATATTCTTGTTGCTCAACTGGGTGGCCAAGTCGGTGCCGTCGAAACCGGAATAGGCATCCCGGTCTGAAAGAGTCGCTTTCTGGATGATCTTGACCTGCTCTATGTCCAAGTCAGGATGGAAATCGGCGCCCTGGGAGCCGGTGACGCAGTGCACCGGCCAGCCGCCGCCGTTCTTTTCAAAGGAACAGTGATTCTCCGGATGCCAGTCACGAGTGGCAAAGACATGTTCGAAGAACCTCCTTGTGTGATTCAGAGGAGGGATGACCTTGTCCCCTTCCTTCACCGGGAGCGCCCCTCCAGGACAGAAATCATTCTGCACATCGACGATTATGAGGGCGTCATTTTGCTTGACTATTTTCACGACGCAAGAGTTCCTACTTGTGAGATCCTTTCTTCCAGAATGGTGGCTTAACTATTTCTGCCGGAACTTTCTTGCCGCGGATGTCAATCTCCAGGCTCTCTCCAATTTTAGAGAACTCAGTCGGCACATACCCCAGGCCGATCCCGATCTCCAGGGAGGGTGAAAACATCCCGCTGGTGACCTCACCGATTTGCTTGCCGTCTCTAAGAATTCTGCAGTGCTGTCTGGGGATGCCTCTCTCTTTTAAGTTGAAGGCGACCAGCTTCCTCCTTATCCCCTCCTGTTTCTGTTTGAGGAGCGCCTCCTTACCCAGGAAATCATCGGTGTCTAATTTGACAATCCAGCCCAGCCCGGCTTCCAGGGGGGTGGTGGTTCTGTCGATGTCGTTTCCGTAAAGCGCGTATTTCATTTCCAACCTCAGGGAGTCTCTGGCTCCCAGGCCGATCGGCTTGACCTCGAACTCCCTGCCGGCTTCCATCGCCTTTTCCCAGAATTTCGGGGCCAAGTCGTTGGGGAGATAGAGCTCGAACCCGTTCTCGCCGGTATAGCCTGTCCTCGAAAAGAGTATTCTCTCCCCACACACTTCTCTGTATGCGGACCAGTAAAACTGGAGTCTGTTCAGATCGTATTCCGTCATCTTGGCGAAAACCTCTTCCGCTTGAGGACCTTGAATCGCGAGAAGGGCAGTTTCGTGAGAGGAGTTCTTCAACTCAACGCCGCAGTCCGGTAAGTATCTTTGAAGATGAGCGAAATCCTCATCAATATTGGCAGCATTGACTACCAACATGAATCTGTCCAAAAGTCGATATACCAGAAGGTCGTCGACGATGCCGCCATCCTCATAACACATGGTTGTGTATTGAATCTGCATGACCTCCAGACGCTTAACATCGTTGGTGGTCATCTTCTGAACGAAATCAAGACTTTCAGGTCCCGAGATCTCGAATTCCCCCATGTGAGTCAGATCGAAGATTCCCACGCTAGTTCTCACTCGGCGGTGCTCCTCGATGATGCTTCTATACTTAAGCGGCATAATGAATCCCGCAAAGGGAACCATTTTGGCGCCGAGCTTGATATGGATATCGTAGAAAGGAGTTTTCCTCAAACCGGCTTCGATGGACATTTCCGCTCCAGTTTAGTTTGCCAAAATAGAGTTGTTAGCCCAAGGTGTCAATCACCTTGCGGAATTTCGTGAGGAGTTTTTGAAGTGTGAGCAACAATGAGCAATCTGTGGAGGAGAATGGGTTTGAAGCATCAGATCGTGAGTGGTCTGCTCTTTTCGCTTCATTGGTGCCAATTGACAGGCGGCGGGAAGGTCCTCAAAGGGTCACAGGACTTCTCTCTAGTCGCTAGGTTCAAGCTCTTTGACTATGAAATCTTAGAGGGGTTGTTCTCGTTTCAACAGAGGGGTATCACGCTCTTCGAGCTGCAGCTTTTCTGGTCTTTTCAGTCTTGGTCTTATCCAAGCCGAGCCTTAACACCTCCTCCATGGTCTCCACGGGGACGAATTTTACCTTCTTCTTTATCTCCTCTGGAACCTCCTCCAAATCCTTAACATTGTGCTTGGGAATCAACACCGTCTTGATGCCGGCGCGATAAGCGGCTAAGGCCTTCTCCTTTATTCCGCCGATCGACAGAACTTCGCCTCTGAGAGTAACTTCTCCCGTCATCGCCAAGGCTCTTTTTACCGGTCGCTCGGTGAGGATGGAGGCGATAGCAGTGGCCATAGTGATGCCCGCAGAGGGACCATCCTTGGGCGTTGCTCCCGCGGGAACGTGAACGTGGATGTCGTAGTGCTCAAAGGCATCGTCCGAGATTCCCCATCTCGGGGCCGTGGATCGGATGTAACTCATGGCCGCCTGGACTGATTCCTTCATCACCTCACCCATGTGTCCGGTCAGGGTCAGACTCTTTTTGCCCGGCATCTTCGTGGCCTCGACGAAGAGAATCTCGCCACCGACGGAGGTCCAGGCCAGACCCGGAACAACTCCCACCAGTGGGGTTTTGCTGGCGACCTCCTGAATGAACTTCTCCGGCCCCAAGTATTCCGACAAATTCGCAGGAGTGATGGTGACTTTTGCCTTCTCCTGCATGGCCACCTTCTTGGCCACCTTACGGCAGATGGTAGCGATCTCCCGGTCCAGATTCCGCAGCCCAGATTCCCTGGTATAATCGTGGATGATCTTTCTGACAGAGGCTGCACTGAAGCCGAGCTGGGAGCTTTTCAGACCGTGGTTTTCCAACTCCCTGGGGAGGAGGAATTTTCTGGCAATGGCTGACTTCTCCATATCGGTGTAACCCGGAAGCTCGATCATCTCCATTCTGTCTCGCAGGACCGGGGGAATGGTCTCCAGAATATTGGCGGTGCCGACGAATAGCACTTTCGAAAGGTCGAAGTCGAGGTCTAAGTAATGGTCGGAGAAGGTGTGATTCTGTTCCGGATCCAAGACCTCTAAAAGTGCCGAGGAAGGGTCTCCTCGAAAATCGGCTCCGATCTTGTCCATCTCGTCCAGCATGAAGACCGGATTGTTGGTTCCCACTTTCCTTAAGCCTTGTATTATTCTGCCCGGAAGGGAACCGATGTAGGTGCGGCGGTGACCTCTGATTTCGGCTTCGTCTCTCACCCCCCCCAGGGAGATGCGGTGAAACTGTCTCCCCATGGCTCGGGCGATGGAACGCCCCAAAGAGGTTTTCCCCACTCCGGGGGGCCCGACGAAACAGAGGATGGGGCTTTTCAGATCCGATTTCAGCTTCCTCACCGCCAGGAATTCCAAAACCCTCTCTTTGACCCGCTCCAAATTGTAATGGTCCTCATCCAGTATCCTCTGGGCTTCCTTTATGTCCAGTTTGTCCTCGGAGGATTTGCTCCAGGGAAGGCTCACCAACCAGTCCAGGTAAGTCCGAGAGACGATGTATTCTGCTGCCGAGGGATTCATCTTCGAGAGCCTATCCAGTTCTTTTCCGGCGGCCTCCAAGGCCTCTTTGGGCATCCCCGCGGCTTCGATTTTCTTTCTGAACTCATCCAGCTCCATGGTGCGGTCATCCCCCTCACCAAGCTCCCGCTGGATGGCTTTGAGCTGTTCCCGGAGGATGTACTCTCTCTGGGATTTGCCCATCTCCGAGGCCGCTTGTGACTGAATCTTCTTGGATATCTCCAGGACCTCGACCTCCTTGCCGATGAACTGAATCAACTTGCGGAGCCTCCCTTTGACCTCCACGGTTTCGAGAATTTCCTGTTTTTGGGCAAGGGAGATGCTCAGGTTGGAGGCGATGAGGTCTGCAAGCTTGGAAGGATCGTCGGTGTTCAAAGCCGAGACCTGCAGATCCTCCGGGAGATATGGAGCTAACTGAATGATCTCTTTCAACAAATCCAGAACCGACCTCACCAGAGCTTCCAGCTCGACGCTCTTCTCACTCTCGGGCTCGACGATGTCGACTTCAGCGGTCATATATGGGTCGGCGCTCAAGATCCTCTTTATCCGCACCCGGGAGAGCCCCTGGACTAAGAAGCGCACCGAGCCGTCCGGAAATCGCAGCATCTTCATTATGGTGCCGGCGGTTCCAAGTTGATAGATGTCCTCCGGGGTGGGTGTCTCGACCTCCTGGTTTTTCTGGGCGAAAAGCCCGATCGGCTTGCTTTGCATCAGGGCCTCGTCTATGAGCCGCGCATAGCGGGGGTCGGAGATCATCAGAGGCATTATCAGATAGGGGAAAACCACGGTGCCCTTGGTGGGGAGTATGGCCAACTCCTTCGCGAGCTGCGGGGTCTCTTCCCCCAGGCTCTTAGCTT
>JBHIBM010000174.1:0-4892 GCA_046759085.1 Candidatus Zixiibacteriota bacterium | reverse complement strand
CCGACCCACTCAAGCCTGTTTGCCAACGAAAAGATTGTAGACCCAGCCGAAGATCAAAGCTGCGATGGCACCATCCACGAAAGCGTAAATCAGACCAATGATCAGGCCGAGGCCGCTCACCGAGTAACCGGGGTAGACGGAGGCCACCACCTCCAAGAACGCATCGGCATAACCTGTCCCCAGAGAGATCAAGGTCACCAAGAACAGACAGAGAGCCCAGAGAATGCCACAGCTCAGGGCCAAAGCCTTCAGGTTTAGTCTCATTTGAATCTCCTTTTTAAGAAGTTAACCAGTTCCCTGTAGTCTTTTGAATTAACAGGTACCAACCCCGAAAATTATGTATTATGTGAAGATATTTCAAGAGAAACCCCACAAAGTAGCACCTCCGCTACCCAGTTGATTGAGAAGCAGTACCGCTGCTGGTTTTCTCCTGCTGTTTTTGATAGTAATCCTTGAGAGCGGCTTCCAAGGCCTCCTCTGCCAGAACCGAGCAATGCCGCTTCACCGCAGGAAGACCGTCCAGAGCGTCAGCAACGGCGTCGTTGGAGATCTTTTTGGCCTCCTCTATCGGTTTGCCCTTGAGCATCTCCGTCAACATCGAAGAGGAGGCGATGGCGGCTCCACATCCGAAAGTCTTAAATTTGGCGTCAACGATGACACCATCTCTTATCTTCAGATAAAGGCGCATGACATCCCCGCAGACCGGGTTTCCCACCGTCCCCACTCCATCGGCGTCCTCGATCTCCCCCATGTTGCGGGGATTCATGAAATGGTCCATCACCTTTTCGCTGTATGGTAGGGTCTTTTCCATATCGCCTCGCTTTTCAGTTAGCTCGAATTCTTCATCGCGGGCTCACGCTTCCAGCCAATGGAGACCATCTGATCGATGGCCAGCTTTGCCGGTTCTGCAATCTCTCCGGGAACTGTCACCTGGGGTGACATATCCTCCAGCGCCCACAACATCTTTTCCAGATTGTTGAGCTTCATATTGGGGCAATCTGCCAACTCGGTTGCAGGGTAGAACTGTTTCTTCGGGCTGTTGGTCTTCAACTGATGCAAGATGCCGATCTCGGTTGCAATAATGAACTCCTCCGCCGGCGATTCCCGACAGAATCTCACCATCCCGGAGGTGGAGGCGACTACATCCGCCATTTCAGAGACTTCCGTCAGACACTCTGGATGGGCCAGAACCAGTGCCCTGGGATGCTTCTTCCTTTGAGCCAGAATGTGCTCCGGCAGTATACGTACGTGGGTGGGGCAATAACCTTCCCAGAGGATCACGTTTCGGGAAGTCTGTCGGGCGGCCCAGCTCCCGAGGTATTTGTCCGGAACAAAGATTACCTCTCTATCTTGGGGAATCGCCTCCATAACACTGGAAGCGTTTGAAGAGGTGCAACAGTAATCCGATACCGCCTTGACGGCTGCCGAAGAGTTGACATAGCAGACCACAACCGCCCGAGGATGTTTCGCCTTCAGGTTTCTCAGTTGGCGAACATTAATCATGTTAGCCATAGGGCAACCAGCGTTCGAATCCGGCATCAGGACGATGCTGTTCGGACAGAGGACGGCAGCGGTTTCGGCCATAAAATGCACTCCACAGAAAAGTATGACATCGGGTTGCAGCTCCGCGGCTCTTCGTGCCAAACCGAGAGAGTCACCCACGAAATCCGCAATATCCTGGACCTTAGGGAGCTGATAATTGTGGGCTAGGATTACTGCCTTCCTGTCTTCCTTAAGGCCCTTTACTTGCTTTACCAGATTGCTCTCTGAACTCATGTGTCACGTTGTCTCTTCTACCGATTTGCAAGTCAACGCTTCTCTAATCAGCTAACCGCAGAATGGGTTTCAAGTTCCGTCACACAAACAAATATACCCAATTCTCTTGCGGTGTCAATAACAGTCGGCAATTGGCTGACAGTTCCTGACTTCGCTTTTCGTTACCCGGCATTCAACCCGGCGTCAACCAGGCCGGCGAACCTCTTAACCAAAATATCGACAAGCTCCTCGCGATTCCCTGTATCCATCCTGATCAACTCGGTGTCCGCCCTCTTCTTCAGTCTATCGCAGAAAGGATGGCTTTTATAGAGAATGGTTGCCAGAACCGGATTTGGTACCTCCATGGCCCTCAGCAGTGTCTTCTTAAATCTCTCGCTGAAGAGCTCCATCTTGCCGATCTCATCGATGACGAGCAAGCTGTCAGCCGCCAGCCCTTTCTCGAGTTCGCTCACTCCGATGCTCTCGAAACTTCTCAGATCAACCCCGTACTTGCCGACTCGATACGGTGATTTAATATCCTTGTGAGATAAAATCCCCTTCTCTCCGGAGAGGCTTTCAACAGAAAAGCCCACCCGATTGCCGGCTTCCCTCACCTCCGAGGTATAAAAACCGAATGCCGGACAGTTCAACTTCTCAACAACCCTCTTCAACAGGGTTGTTTTTCCCACCCCGGGAACGCCAGTTATTAGAATGTTGACAATTGACCTCTTAGCCATCGCTCTCCGGAAGATATTTGACCAGTTGACAGACTTCAAGGGAATTCTCTTACTCGAAGTGGAACTTTTCCAATCGATGCACATAGAAAGGAATTGAGAAGACAGAGAGATTGAACTACAAAAAGAGGAGAGGATGATGAGTTGGTTGCTTAAGAAAGAGCGGACTCTGGTTCTGCTGGGGGGAGTTGTGTTCTTAAGCCTATTGATCTTCAACCTTCCAGCCCAAGCGACGAAGGATACGGGTAAGAAGGGATGGCTGGGCGTCTCTATACAGGAAGTGGATGAAGATTTGAAACAGGCCCTGGATTTGAAGTCCGCTGAGGGGGTGTTAGTCAACGAGGTCGTAGAGGACAGCCCTGCCGAGCAAGCGGGCATCAAAAAGAAGGATGTCATCATAAAGTACAAAGGCAAAAAGGTCACAGATGCCGGCGACCTCACCACCTGGGTGCTAGAAACCAAACCCGGAGAAGAGGTGAGGATTGAGATTATCAGGGATGGAAAGAAAAAGAAGCCGAAGGTTATTATCGGGAAGCAGCCCAAGAGTTATTCTTTGCTCTACGGTGAAGACTGGGATTTCACCCCCGGGTGTCAAAGCTTTTCCTTTGGGGGGAAAAGGGGCTACCTCGGAGTGGTGCTGGAGGGACTCAGCGAACAGTTGGGCGACTACTTCGGGGTTAAGGACGGTGAGGGAGCTCTGATTACCGAGGTCGAAGAGGACAGTCCTGCGGAAAAGGCAGGGCTTGAAGCTGGCGATGTCATCGTCAAGATTGACGGCGAGGAGGTCGAAGATCCCGGAGACGTCGTTGAAGTAGTAACGGACAAGGAGGAGGGAGACAGGGTCAAACTCGAGGTGCTTCGCAACAAGAAGAAAAAGACCTTCACCGTTGAAGTTGCCGAAAGGGAGTCAACTTTCGGTTCTCTCGAGGGTCTGAAACATCTCAAGATCCTCGATTCTCCCAGGCGAGGATCGAGCGCCGACATCCGCATCGAAATCGACAAGGAGAGGTTCAAAGAAGAGATGGAAAAGCTGAAGGAGGAGCTCAAGGAGCTAAAGGAGGAGCTCAAGGAATTGAAAGAGAAGGGTATCTAACGTTCACTGTCAGATTCTCGTTCTCCAGCTGGGGCAGGAGTTGCACTCCTGCCTCTTTTTGAATCTGCAGTCGGCATCTTCTGTATTGAGTTTCAGGACTGACGAGCTTAAATTGAGTGGGAGTTCAATAACTCTCGGTACCAGACTTGCTGGCAAAAGTCAAAATCGCGGTAGTTGCAGCTGTCCCCTTTCCCACACTTCAGGGTTCACAGGTGGTGGTACGCGGGTTCTGTGAAAGCCTGAGTGAAAAAGGCCACGAGGTTCACCTGATAACTTACGGCTACGGGCAGTCTGCCTATAGTCCCAGATTCCAGATTCACCGCATCAGAGATTTCCCCTCGTATCGGAGATTCTCCTCGGGGCCAACTTTGACAAAGCTCCTGTTTGACCTCCTCCTGCTTCTCAAACTGTGGAGAGTCTGCAGGCTTCACGGGGTGCAGTTAATCTCGGCTCACAACTACGAAGCCGCCGTTGTCGGCGCTATCGTTGGGAAGGTCTCCAGACTTCCGGTGGTCTATCACAGCCATGGTCTTCTCTCGGAGGAACTGCCCACTTACTTCAGAAGCAATCTTTTGAGAACTTTCGCAGAGCGATTCGGTCTGTTCTTCGACCGATATGTTCCCCGAGCAGCCACTTGTAGTCTCGTCTTGACGGAGGACGAAGAGACTATCCTGCAGAAGTTTGGAATTCCTCCAGAGAAGATAAAGGTCATCCCTCCCGGAATCTTCCTTGAGGATTTCGAGATCCCCGAGGTGCCCGAAAGATCTCCAGACCCAAGAGTCATCTACGCCGGTAACCTCGACTCCTATCAGAATCTCCCCTTGGTTCTTGAGGCGTTTAAGAAGGTGATTGCAGAACTTCCGGAGGCGAAGCTCTTGATAATCTCAGCAGGCGATTTCACCGAGTTGAAGAAGTTGGCGGAGAAGCTGGCGATTAGCGCTAAAGTCGAATTCATAAGAGCCACCTCTTTCGAGCGGACGCTGGCGACCCTTGTGGCAGGCGACATAGCTCTGTCTGCCCGATCCCTTCGAGGCGGCTTCCCCATTAAGGTGCTCAACTATATGGCTGTGGGGCTGCCGGTGGTTACCTTCAAATCCAGTGCAACGGCGGTAAAACATCTGCACAACGGCTACGTTGCCCGCGACGGAGATTTAGAGGATTACGCTCGGGGAATGATAATGCTTCTGAATGATAAGGAACTCAGAGCCAAACTGAGCAAAAATGCACTGGCCGAGGTTCAGAATTACTCCTGGACGAGAATCATAACAGAGGTGGAATCCATATACCGGCAAATTCTTCTATCGTAGATA
>JBHIBM010000173.1:0-4924 GCA_046759085.1 Candidatus Zixiibacteriota bacterium | reverse complement strand
TTTCTGGTATCTGTTCGCTAAGAAGGACAGAGATCGCCGCACTATGCTAAACGCCATCGGACCAGTATGGGACGGCAACGAGGTCTGGCTTCTGACCGGCGGGGCAGCCATCTTCGCGGCTTTCCCTGTGGTCTACGCCACCGTTTTCAGCGGCTTCTATCTGGCCTTGATGTTGGTCATCTTCGCCCTCATCTTCCGGGCGGTCTCAATTGAGTTCAGGGACAAAAGTGAATCCGCAAGCTGGCGTGACTGGTGGGACGCCGCCTTCGCCATTGGAAGCATCCTTCCCGCGCTCCTCTTCGGGGTCGCAATCGGAAACATTCTCCGGGGATTGCCACTGGATGGCGCCGGGAATTTCGAGGGAACCTTTTTCACTCTTCTCAATCCATATGCCCTTATAATCGGCCTCCTAGGGTTCGCCATGTTCCTGACCCACGGTGGCCTCTACCTGGCCCTCAAGACGGGCGGGGAACTATCCGCGAAGGCCAGAAGATGGGCACAGCGGTCCTGGTGGTTCTACTTAGTTCTCTTCATCCTGGCGGCTGCGCTGACACTGCTGACCCAACCGCAGCTTCTGCAGAACTACGAAGCCGCGCCGGTCTTGTGGCTATTACCGCTTTTCGCTCTGGTGGTCATCATATCGATCGGGGTCTTCAACAACAAGGGAAAGACCAGGGGTGCGTTTGCTGCCTCGGTCCTCTCCATTGTGGGACTGATCGTCCTCTGCGCCAGCGGGCTTTTTCCCAACATGGTGCCAGCTCTGGGCAGACCGGAGTTGAGCCTGACTTTGGTCAACGCCTCCTCCTCGCAACTCACGCTCTGGACCATGCTGGTCATCGCACTGATCGGGATGCCACTGGTCGTCATCTATACCATCTGGATCTATCGCACTTTCGGCGGCAAGGTGGAGGTGGAGGAGTGGTATTGACAATAGTGACCTCCAAGCTGGCTCTGCTGCAGACGAGTGGACTCCGTCAGACGCTTGATGGAAAAGCCCTCAAGACAGGAGTGCCTGCCGAAATATCTCCCAGGCCGAGCAATTGACAACCAAGAACGTTGTCTGTAGATTGGGTTACTTTGAATTGACGAACTTGGAAGGCCTCTCCAAGGGCATCCAAGCAGAACTCTCCGCCTACGTCTTCTACAAGAAGGGACTGGAGGTTACCAAGGACGATAAGCTGCGAGGCCTCCTTACAATACTGGCCGCCGAAGAAAAAGTCCATTATCGAATCCTGGAGGGTCAATACGACTCTCTGGTCCGCTCCGAGATGTGGGTCACCTATAATGATGTCCTCAATAAGGAAGGATTGCCCAACATCGACGAGAGGATGGCTGATGTGCACCTAGAGCTTTTAGGCGAGGTCTCCGAGACAACCTCACCAATGCGCATTCTCGAGATTGCCCTGGGGTTGGAGGAGCAGGCGCGCGATCTGTATGCCGATTTGGCCGAAAAGACCGAGGACCCCAACGGCAAGGAGACTTACGAATATCTGGTCAAATTCGAGAACACCCACGTCACCAAGATTGAGACTCTGATGAAGGAGTTCGAATAAGCCCTTGCGTCGGTAAGCTGGATCTCCAGAGGTGAACGCGCACCACTAGCTAGGGTGACTCCATGAAGAAACCGTTCAAGGCCATAGAAGTGACCGACAAGGTTCACTGGGTGGGAGCGATAGACTGGGGTCTGCGCGACTTCCACGGCTATGCGACCGAGCGCGGTTCGACCTACAACGCCTTTATTATCCTTGCGGATAAAGTCATCCTCATCGACACCGTCAAGGCTCCCTTCAAGGAGGAGATGCTCTCCCGCATCAGTTCCATCACCGACCCGGAGAAGATCGACTACATCATCTCCAACCACTCTGAGATGGATCACACCGGCTGTCTGCCGGAGGTGATAGAGATGGTGAAGCCGGAGAAGGTATTCGCCTCCGTTATGGGGGTCAAGGCTCTGTCCGAGCACTTTCATCTCGACCGGGAAATCGTGGCGGTGAAGGATGAAGAGAAACTCAGTCTGGGCAACATGAACTTGAAGTTCTTTGAGACCAGGATGCTCCATTGGCCGGACAGCATGTTCACCTACTTAGTGGAGGAGGAGTTGCTTTTCTCCCAGGACGCATTCGGCATGCACCTTGCGACCAGCGAGAGGTTCGACGACCAGATTGACAATGGAGTCTTGGAATACGAGGCCCGAAAATACTTCGCCAACATCTTACTGCCATATGCATCTTTAGTAACAAAGCTTCTCGAGAGGCTGGGCAAACTCCACCTTAGCGTCAAGACCATAGCACCTGACCACGGACCCATCTGGAGGAGGGATGTAAACAAAATCTTGGATCTCTATTCTCAGTGGGCACTCCAGAGACCGACCAAAAAGGCGGTGGTGGCATACGACACCATGTGGGAGAGCACCGCCAGTATGGCCGCAGCGATCGGCGAGGGACTTAAACAGGGTGGAGCGAACCCCAGACTGATGCCTCTGCGGTCGCATGGCCGCAGCGAGGTCGCCGCTGAAATACTCGACGCCGGAGCACTTCTGGTTGGCTCCCCGACGCTCAACAACAATATCCTTCCAACAGTGGCCGATGTTCTAACCTATCTTAAAGGTCTGAAGCCGCGCAATCTGATTGGAGGCGCCTTCGGCTCCTACGGCTGGAGCCCGGCGGGCGTGGGACAGGTGAAACAGATGCTCCAGGAGATGAAAATCGACCTCGCAGGTGAACCTCTCAAGGTCAAATATGTGCCCGACAGCGATGCCCTTGAAAAATGCTTCTCCTGGGGGGCTTTCTTTGCAGAGAAGCTGAAGGAAATATGCGAGTGTGAACCTTGATACTGATCTGGAGGCCGATGAATCCACGCCGATGGGATTTGGCCCATTGAAAGCATTCAGCACAAGGGAGTGCAGAGGATATGAAAAGATACGTCTGTGACGTCTGTGGATACGTGTACGACCCCGAGGTGGGGGATCCCGAAAGCGACATCCCTCCCGGGACCGCATTCGAGGATCTTCCGGAGGACTGGGTTTGCCCGCTCTGCGGAGCCGGCAAGGAGGAGTTCTCTCCAGAAGAGTAATCCGGCCGGTATTCTCAAGTCAACCGCTGAGGTCTCTTACTCGAGGGGAACAGCCTCTCGCGGAGCAGACCACGAGCTTTGTTCCCCGTGACCTCTGAGATAGAGCGACTCTGACCGGCCAGGAACGAGTCAGTAAGCGAGAGAATGCAAGGGTGGATTATCGCCGCTCAATCGATCGGCCCTCGATACGGATCGGTAAGGACAGGTTGAGTTCTCTCATTCCGGCTTACCTCTTTGGCTTACCGGCGACTAAAATCACAACCTCTCCCCTGACACCTTTTGAGGATATGTGAGTCAGTATCTCCGAGGTCTTACCCCTGAAGATCTCCTCGAACTTTTTCGTTAACTCCCTGGCCAACACCATCGGTCGGTCGCCGAAGGTCGCGAGTATGTCTGCAACCACCTGGTTGAGGCGATGTCGAGATTCGTGGAAAATGAGGGTTCTTTCCTCCTCCTTCAGAGTCTCCAACCTCTTTAGCCTCTTCGACTGTTTCTGTGGTAGGTACCCCTCGAAGACGAAGCGGTCGGTGGGAAGCCCGGAGACCACCAGAGCTGCCAGAAAGGCCGAAGGTCCGGGTACCGGAACAATCTCTATTCCCTCCTTCACCGCGGCGCGGACGAGATAAAAGGCGGGGTCGGAGATTCCCGGAGTGCCGGCGTCAGACACCATGGCGACATTCTTGCCCGATTTCAGAAGGGAGATCAGTCTTGGAGTTCTCTTCTCCTTGTTGTGATCGTGATAGCTGGTCAGCTGATTATGGATCTCGTATTGCTGGAGCATTACGCCGGTGTGGCGGGTATCCTCGGCGGCGACTAAGTCCACCTGGGAGAGGACCCGAAGCGCCCGCAGAGTCATATCCTCCAGATTCCCGATGGGAGTGCTGACTATGTATAACTTCCCGTACTCGTCTGGAACTTCACTCACGGGACTGTTTCCTAAGGAGTGAATCTCATACCTTCAACACCAGCTAGCCCCTCAACTTCAATGACAGTTCTCGGGAAACATAGAACAGAAATCGCCCTGGCGCAAGAAGAGAAAACTCAAACCCCCCAGTCGCGAGGGTAACGGAAATCGATCCCCACGGTGCGATGTGAGACTTTGGCAATGATCGGCAAACTGCGCTTGAATTGATTGAGCCTCACAATCTTCTCCACCCTTTCGGCGAAAGTCCTCTTAAAACCCAGTTTTACTAGCTGACTGATGGACTTTCTTCTGTCCACCATATGGTAGAGCAAACGGTCAACCTCCTCGTAAGTGAAGCCCAGCTCCCCCTCATCGGTCTGCCCCGCCCACAAATCTGCGGTGGGAGCTTTCTTGATTATCTCCTGAGGAACATCTAAGAAAGCCGCCAGTTGCGTGACCTGAGTCTTGTAAAGGTCTCCGATAGGATTAATGGCGCAAGCGACATCCCCGTACAGGGTGCCGTAACCCAAGAGAAGCTCGCTTTTGTTGCTGGTGCCGATCACCAGAGCCTTTTCGGAGGCGGAGAGGTCGTAGAGGATGCTCATCCTTTCTCGAGCCATCTTGTTCCCCTGCCGATTGCGGTCGGCCTTGGGGAATTTCTCGAAGTAGGCATCGACCATGGGGGTAATGTCGACCTGGCAACTTCTCACTCCGGTCTTTTTCATCACCAGCTCGGCGTGCTTTTTACTTTCCGCGGAGGAGGTCTTGTAGGGCATAAAGACCGCTATGACGTTTCTGGGCCCCATTGCCTTTGCCGCCAGATAGGTCACCGCGGAGGAATCCAGTCCCCCGGAGAGTCCCACGATCGCCCTTTTGAATCCGACCTTGCCAGTCTCCTCGGTGATGAAATTGGCAAGAAGCTCGTAAACCAATTCCGGGTTTATGTTC
>JBHIBM010000172.1:0-4928 GCA_046759085.1 Candidatus Zixiibacteriota bacterium | reverse complement strand
TTGTGCCCCTTTAGCTCGATGATTTCTTTGCTGGGCAGGACCTTTCTTAGCCCGTAGTCGTCCATGTTGCCGGAGACGGCGTAGACCTGTGCAAAAGACTCCAGCCTCCGCAGAGAATCCAAAGTCACGTGGTCTCCGGCATGAAGGACGACATCGTGGTCGGTAAGCAGTCTCAGGAATGATTCTGGGTAATCACGAGCTCTGACCGGGAGGTGAGTATCAGAAATGACGAAGATCGTCATTATCTCTTTTTCTTCTTATGGCGGTCTTTTCTGAGTCGCTTCTTCCTCTTATGCGTCTTGATCTTGTGCCTTTTTTTCTTTTTCCCGCTTGGCATACCCCACCGCTCACTGATTGGACTTCATCACCATACTCTTGAACTCGTTGGAGGGCTTAAAGACCGGCACCTTTCTGCTCGGAACCGGAACCTCCTCCCCGGTGCGTGGATTGCGGGCTTTGCGCGCCTTTCTCTCCTTGATCTTGAAGGCTCCAAATCCCCGGATTTCGATGTTGCTCCCGTTCTCCATAGCACTCTTGATGGAGTCCAAGAAAGTGTCCACAGTGACGGCGACGTCGTTTTTGGTCAGACCGGTTTTCTCGGCAACTTTCTCAACCAGTTCCGCCTTGGTCATTTCAACCTCCTTAGAACGTTAACAGAAAAACCTCTTGTTTTCATTCGTATGAATTTAATGGCAACTGGAGCAGTTGTAAGTTGTGCAACTGTCGCAGCCTGAACCTCCCACAGAGGAGACAAAACTCCCCCCGGAGGAGAACCCAAAAGTCGAGAAGAGCTTGGTGATATTCTCATCCCCGCAATTCGGACACTGCTTCGGCTGTGATCCTGAATTCCTCACCAGCAACTCAAATTTCTCGTTACAACCTGAACACAGATATTCATAAATCGGCATAACTTCATATGCCTCAAACAATTAATCTTGCCCGTAGAAAATAAACCCCCTTGCTGCAAAACACAACTGTTTTTTTCAAGTTTTTTGAGGTTAACTTCAGGTGGGGTCGAAGGGGTGTAACCTCTTGTTATTCAGGCTGTTAGCTGGTGTTCACTAGCAAGTGGCTATTTCTCTTTTAACGGCTTCCGTTCCTGCGATGACAGTGCAAGAATCATAGGCAGAGGCTTCAGTTCCCTTCTCAAGGGGTCAAGTGCCAATCCCAACGCCTCCAATGTGAATGCCCCCAATAGATTGCTGTCGCCGGGCTCACCGAAGACAACATCAGCGACCCCGATTCTGTCTTCATATTTGAACAGAGCGCCTCCCTTCTTGCGGGTAACGGCTTCACCATTCGCCAATCGGAATTCCTCTTCAGACAGGGGCTTGATTCCCAGGTGGTCCAAGATCTTCGTGGGCACCACGGAGTAAATCGCACCGGAATCTACTAAGAATTCAACCGTCTCCGTGACCTCCGGCTTGGCGGGGTTACCCACCTCAATCTTAAGAAATGTCAATCCCATTGTGCCTCCGGAATCATGTAGATCTATACTAACGATATCTATATTCCAACTTGGGCATATTCTTGTCCTCTTCGAGGACTCCAGCCAATTCCCCCATTTTCTCGGTCAGAAGCTCCCACCAGGAGACCCTTCTGACCCGCTCCTTGATGGTTTTCGGTTTGCCTTCAATGCCTCCCATCTCGGCGGCAATCTGGATCGCATCCTCGAAATTGCCGATAACGTCCACCAAACCGAGATCTCTTGCCTGGTTGCCGGTGAAGATCCTGCCGTCTGCCAGCTCAATCACATCCTCAATCGGCAGGTCCCGCTCTCTGGAGATCACCTCCACAAACTGGTTGTACGTATCGTCGATGACCCCCTGCAACATCTCCCTCTCCCGGTGGGTTATCGGTCTGCCGATGGAGCCCACATCCTTCATATCGCCGGATTTGATCACCTCCAGCTTCACCCCGAGCTTTCTCATAAGCTCTGAGAGTATCGGCCACTCGAAGATCACCCCGATGCTGCCTGTGAGAGTCCCCGGATTGGCGACAATGGTATCCGCGGCGCAAGCTATGTAGTACGCTCCGGAGGCCGCCACGGCGCTCATAGATGCCACCACCTTGACTCCCTTCTCGCGGAGCTTGTTTATCTCCTCGTAGATCTCCTGAGAGGCTGCAACCCCTCCTCCGGGGCTGTTGATGTGGAGAACAATAGAGGGAATGGAGCCATCCTCCCCGTATTTCTTCAATTGCCTGATGACGTCGTAAGGGCTGGTGATGGTGCCAAAAACCTCCACAATTGCCACCCTATCCCCCCCGACTATGGCGAATTCGTCTCCTTGAAGAGCGCCGTAAACGAGAAGAAACATGATAGCCAGAAAGAGCAGCAAGGTGCCGGATATTACGACTCCGATGACTATATCACCCTTTTTCAAATCGTTCTCCCTTTAGCTCACCTTCTTGATCTTCAGTTCCTCCCCCGGCATAAGCCTGGAGGGATTTCTTATATCATTGTCCCTCATTATTTGGTTGATGGTGGTGTTGAAGTTTTTCGCGATATCCCAGAGGGTATCTCCGGCCTTGACAACATAGGTTATGAATTCAGATCCTGGAACCATCGAGGCGGAGACAGGTTTTCCGCTCGGGATTTGCAGTCTCTGACCAGGGTATATTCTTGAGGTGGATCTGATACCGTTTGCCTGGCAGATCTCCTCCACAGTCCTTCCATACCTCTGGGCTATCGACCACAGAGTATCTCCCCTCCTCACCTTATGAACACCTCCTGGAGGAGAGGGGGAGCCGGGCAAACTGATTTTCTGTCCCGGATAAATCCGACTTCTCTTCCCCAGACCGTTCAAGCTGCGCAGTCTGTCGACGGTGGTTCCGAACTTCGCCGCAATTTCCCACAGGGTATCGCCGCGCCTGACAGTGTAAGTCTGACCTCCGGAGGCGTAAGTCGTCTCTGAGGTGGTTTTCTTTCTCGAGGGTTTATGCGCCACCGTCCTGCCGGAGGTGGTCGGTATCAGGAGGTTATTACCGGCGTATATCTTTGCTTTCCGACTCAAATTATTGGCGGCCATGATCGAATACATGGAGACGCCGTAGTCTCTCGCAATCGAGGATACTGTCTCCCCCCACCTGACCTTGTGTCTGACCCAGGAGGCCTTCTCCTCTTCGGGGATTTTATCATACTTGGCCGCGAAGATCTTCGATTTTCCCACCGGAACCCGCAGTTCGTAATTGGGGTAGTTGGGCGGGGTAACGTCTCGAAGGAGCTCCGGGTTCAGCGCTTTCAGCTCCTGGGTCTCACAGCCGATGGCTTTGGCGATGTTCTTGAGGTGCATGCACTTATGAACCTCAACCACCTCGAAGTCAATCGGATCCTCATATTCAATATAGAAGCCGTATTTCTCCGGGCTTTTGGCAATGATGGTGGCGGCCATGAACTTGGGAACGTAATCCTGGGTCTGTCGGCGGAGGTGCAGTTCCCAGAAGTCCTTGGTCTTCTGCAGTTGAATCTGCCTGCGGACTCTGCCATCCCCGCCGTTGTAAGCCGCTAAAGCCAGAGGCCAGGTGCCGAACTCCCGGTATGCCCTCATGAGGTAGTCGCAGGCGGCCCGGGTCGATTTCTCGAAGTCCCGCCTCTGGTCATACCACCAATTACGTTTCAGTCCGTACCTCTTGGCAGTGGAGGCGATGAATTGCCAGGGTCCGACGGCACGGGCGTAGGAATAGGCGTGAGGGTTATATCCGCTCTCGATCAGCGCCAAATAGAAGATATCTTTGGGAAGCCCCTTCTCGGCGATTATCTCGTGCATTAACTCCTTGTATTTCCCGGAACGCGCCAGGTATATCTCGAAGTGCTTCCGACCGTTAGTCTGGAAATATCGGATCTGCTCTTTCACCCGGCGGTTGAATTCTATGGGGATATCGTAGACCGGTTGCTGTTCCTCCGGGTTCAGCCGCTGGGCAAAGTAGTCTTGTGAGGCTCGGTAAGTTTCTAGGTCCTTGAAGGTCTGTTCGAAAACCTCCGCAAACCCCTCCTCGGAGAAGAATCCCAGGGCTCTCAAGGTCTGTTTGTAGTCGGATTTGATCTCGCTGAAAATGGTTTTCGCCAGTTTTCTTTGCTCCCTGCTGGCCCTTCTTAAGTCGATCTCGCAGAGGCTTGCCAAAGCGGCCTCAAAATGGGTCCTTGAAGGCTTCAGTTCACCGCGGCGGATGTAGTCTACTCCAGAGGCGTAGAGAGACTCGGCTTCCAGGAGCTTCCCCCGGATGAACTCCTCGGCTTGTCGTCCTCTTTCCCTTTGTGGCAGTGAGGCTCGAGTCTTGACCGCGGGTCCCCCACAATTCATGAAGCCGAGGCACCCAAGTAGAAACAGGCCCACCGAGATAGTCAGGAGATTTCTCTGCATCGCTTTGGACATACTGATAATCCTCGCCAACTCATTCGTAAGTAAACCGATCTGGAGAGTTTGTCAAGAAGTTTCAACTGCTCAGTTCAATGATTGCACCTCTGTATTCTTCGACAACCCTATCGATCAGCTTCGGGGTTTCGATTTCAAACCAGTGTATCTCTTTATCTTGCTTAAACCAGGTCAGCTGCCTTTTGGCGTATCTTCTGGTGTTTCTTTTTACGAGCTCGATGGCTCGCTTTAGGGTATATTTCTCTTCCAGATGTTCGAACATCTCCCTGTATCCGACAGTCTTGAGGGGCACCAGCTCGCGGTCGTAGCCGCATTCGACTAGCGATTTCACCTCCTCTAAGAGACCCTCCTTTATCATCTTATCGACCCGCTTTTCTATTCTCTTATATAGTTTCTCCCGCCTTTGAATGAGCCCGATCTTGGTGAACTGGTATTCTTTCGGAGGATATTCTCCCTCTTGCTGCAGGAGGCTCAATGGTTTTCCGCAGATTCGGAAGACTTCCAGCGCCCTGACTATTCTCTTCCTATCGTGGGGATGGATTCTTTCCGCCGCCT
>JBHIBM010000171.1:0-4929 GCA_046759085.1 Candidatus Zixiibacteriota bacterium | reverse complement strand
TAGGGCCACCTCTGGGTATAGATTGCCTTAAAGGTGGTCGCCGGGATGGTGGCGGTGTTGACGTCAGGACCGTGGTACATTCCCATCTGCATCTTGCCGACCATCACCCCAATAACGGTAAAGGGAATATCGTCAACAAGCAGGGTTCTACCGACGGCCTCTTCGCCTCCAAATAGCTTCTCCTTTAACTCAGGACCCAAAAAAATCACCCTTCTTCTGTTCTTCATATCCAGCTCGTTTAGGAAGCGGCCTCCCTTTTGGGCGATGTGGGCTCGCATCTTTTCAAAGGAGGGATAGACCCCGGTGAGATGTTCGGAGATGGTCTTGTCTTTGTATTCCAAAGTTCTTCCCCAGCGGGAGTATTCTCCGCTGATCATCTCTATCTCGGGAATGCTCTTTTTCAATAGCTCTACGTCTTCGTCCATGAAGCGGATCTCCCGGCCGCGCCTGAGACCCTCATAGGGTATGGTGGTCTCGCCTCCCCACAGGATCACAATGGGGCCTCCCAAGCCGCTGCGAGCCTTTCGGAGCTGCCGGGTCATCCCCTCCCCGAAGGCTAAAAGCATCACAATCGCCACCGTTCCCCAGGTCAAGGCCAAGACCGTGAGGGTGATCTTTTTCTTCTGCTTGGTGAAGTCGTTTGCGAAGAGCTTTGCCAAAAGGAGAACCTTCATCACTCACCTCAGGGTCTCAAGGCATCCACCGGGTTCAAGTTGGCGGCCCGCCGCGCCGGGAAGAATCCCGAGAAAAGGCCGATTATGCCCAGAAGGGAAGTGACCGCAACTGCCACCATAACAGAGATCTCAGGGGTGCCAACATACTCCTCGGCCTTGAGAACCGGAAATGCTTGGATGATGCCGTAGGAGATCACAAATCCTATCCCCCCGCCGATGAAGGTGATCACTAAAGTCTCGAAGATGAACTGCGAGAGGACGAACCCCTTTTTGGCGCCCAGAGCCATCTTGATTCCGATCTCGCGGGTTCTCTCCTCCACCACCACATTCATGATGTTTGATACCCCGATCCCGCCGACAATCAGAGTCAGAGCTCCTAAGATTCCCAGGAATAGCTGAAAACCCCCGAAGAAGGCGTTGAAGAAGGCTTCCATCTCGCTGGTGTCCCACATCGACAAGGCCTCGTCATCCTCGGGGTCGAACTTATATTTCTTCCCCAGCACCTCGTAAACTCTCTTTTTGACGTATTCGGTGAGGTGTGGAGATTCGGCTTTGAAGACCATATTGTTCAAATACTTGGCCGGATACATGGAAGCGTAGGTGGTGTAAGGTATGAAGCCCTTGTTCTCATCTCTACCGCTGTAGCTGGAGTCCTGCTCCTTTTTCTTCAAGACCCCCACAATCGTGAAGGGAACCCGATCAACCAGCACGATCTTGCCGATGGCCTCCTCTTCCCCGAAGAGGTCCTCCTTGAGGTCGTTGCCCAGGAATATCGCCCGCTGCTTATCCTCCATATCGAGGTGGTTTATGAATCTTCCTCCTCTATCGGCGACGATACTGCGCAAGAGCGCAAACTCCGGATTAGTCCCCACCACTTGGACCACGAACACCTTCTTGCCGTAACTGACGGCGGCGTTCCAGCGAGTCCTCTCCGGGCTTATGTAGGCGATCTGTTTTATTTGGGAGCGCAAAAGCTCGGTATCCTCTTCCCGGAGACCGATCCGGCGCCCCTTGGGAAGGCCCTGGAAGGTCTTGGCGGTTTTGCCTCCCCACATAATGACGATGTATTCCCCCAAGCCGTGCACCGATTTTACCTGGTGACGGTATAAACCCTGACCGAAGGCCAAAAGCAGAATTATCGCCGTCGTTCCCCAGACGATCCCGAATATGGTCAGAAGGGTGCGCAGTTTCTGGGAGCGCATATCCCGGAAGATCTGTCTTAGGAAAAGCCAGAGCTGCATTACTCTATCTCCCGCGGGGGACGTTCTACCAGAAGGGCTCCTTCCTCCAGTCCGGCGGTGATCTCGACGTTCAGTCCATCGGAGAGTCCGGTCTCAACGTAGACGGTGTCTATCTGACCGAGCGAATCCTGAATCTCCACCCAGGCGGTGTCGCTTTTGAAATGCACCAGTCTCTCCGGTGCTAAGAGGACCTCTTTTTTCTCGTTTATCACCAGCTCGGCGTTGGCGGAATATCCTGCCCGCAGCATCTTCTCTCCCCTCTCGGTGATCTCGATTTCGACATCGAAGACGGTGGTGTTCTCCTCCTCTCTGGCTTTGGGCGAAATCCGTTCAAGCACCCCCTCCACCGCCTCCGCGGGCAGGGCCCCAACCTTTATCTTCGCCGTCATCCCGGGATGCAGCTTGCCGACGTCGATCTCATCCACGGTCCCTTTGAAGATCAAATCCGTCATCTCCGCTAAGATCAGAAGCTCCGTCCCCGCCTGAAAGGAGGTCAAGGGCACCACCGGATCTCCCTCGTCCACCATCTTCTCCAAGACAGTCCCGCTTATCGGGGAGCGAATCACGGAACTTACGTTCTTGTCGGCTATGGTGGCGTGGCCATCCTGGATCAGGGAGAGTCTCTCTTCCGCCAATTTCAGACGCAGGCGGGCCTCCTCGTAATCTTTGTGGGCATCATCGTATTCCTTCTCGGAGATATGTTTCTTGTCTAAAAGCTCCTTTGCCCTTTCGTAGTTCTTGAGGGCGTTTTCGTGTGATACCTCGGCAATCTCAACCGACCGCTTGGCCTCCGCAAATTCCAGGGGGGTGGGGTCGGGGCTGATGTCGAGTAAGGGACTTCCAAGTTTGACGCGGTCGCCGACCTCGACGAAGAGTCTCTTCACGATGCCGGAGATCTTGGACTTGACCGCAATCTCGTTTCTCGGTTCAATTCTGCCGATCGCCAAAGCTTTATCGACGATATCGCCCCGATCGAGCTTCACGGTGGTGATGCCATTCTCATCCCCCTTCCGGGAGGAGACGAAGAAGAATACCGCCACCGCAATTACACCTAACACAATCAGCGCGACAATTATCTTTTTGAACATATTGAACCTCGCTAGGGAATACGATTGAGTTCTTTTAATTAAGGATACGAATATACCAGGATTGGGTTTCAGGTTCAAGTTGGGCTGTGAATATCGACGCCGCTTTAAGGATCTTATTCCCGTTATCTCGGGATCGAAGGGAAGTGCCCACTGAGGAAAACAGTCTAACACCCACTCGTAGGCCAGGTTGTCTCAACCTGGGGTTTGATTCGTGGTGACGGATAAATGGAAGGCGAAAGCCTTCCGCTACATGCTTTCTCCGGTGAGTGAGAATCCGATGCCGATCCGGCTTGAGGTCGGGTTGAGACAACCCGACCCACAGGTTGGGGCGTTTCTCGGTCAAGGTTCTCCCAACAGATAATAACCTCCCCAGAAATTGGGATGGGGATTGTATGATCCCCAGACTTTTCTCTGAGCTAAGATCAGGGCAGTGGCAATCTCCTCGCCGCTTGAAAGTGAACGATAGAATCTCTTCAAGAAGATCGCTCTCACTATCAGTTCCGGAGACCACTGGGACAAAAGCGCCCTTTCACAATGGAAAGAGAGCAGAAGCCTCCAGAGCAATTCCACCTCTAAGCCATCTGAGCTTAATAGAGGAGGGAGGTCGACATTCAGCCAACTGAAAATGTCACTCTCCATCGACAATCCCGCCAATTCGAGAAGGGCCATCTCAGAACCGGCGACATTGAATCCAGACTCAAACGGCCTTTCGGGGTTGAGCTCCCCGGAGGCGGCGAGGTGTAGGTATCTTCCCTGACCGAAAGTAGGCTCAAATTCCTGCAGCGCCGAAATCCTGCTCACATCGTCATCGCCGAAAGTGAGCGATAGCCCCCGGCCCTCGTCAATCCCCAGGGGATTAGGTTTGGGATCTGCAAGGTATACCATCCTCTGCGAATAGGCCTCCTTCGAAGCAGGCTCCATCAGAAGATAAGAGAGGGAGGGGAGGTAAAGAAGCTTCCACCGCCGGCTAAGGTACTCGCCGCCTTCATCGATCAAAAGCCCGAACGGGAGATAGAATAAGCTTCCTCCGGGAATGATCGATAATTGCCGCTTGGAGGCGATCTCCGATTCTAGCGGTTTGATCAAGAGGTTGTACAGTTCCTTTGCGGAGACCTCGACCTCCGACAGGGAACGGATCTGTCCCCGGAAAAGTTCAATTCTTTCCTTCAACTCTTTCTCGGCAATCGGGACTTGCAGGATCCTAATGTCCTTCGTGGTGACACTCCAGCAGTATAAGATTTGCGGGGTGGAGAAATAATAGAGCAGGGCCGAATCCTCTCTTAGCTTCTCTCTGAGGACCTCCGGTGTTAGCCCGCCTCCTGAGAAAAAGAGAGCGAAGCCGGGATCGGTCGTCATCAGAGAATCGAAAAAGCTGTGATAGTTCGACTCCGCCACCTCGATTCTCTCCACCGCAGAGTCCAGACTCCCGGGGAATAAGTCTGTTAAGTCTCTGCCCGCAAGCAGCGAAGATAAAGCTCCCCTTTCCTGAAAGACCTTCTGCTTTAGGAGCTGCAAGTGCTCGAAGGCGAGTTTACTGTTCTCCTTTTGGAAATCTATCCTCCTCTGAGCCAGGCGGTCGGCGAAATTGCGATTCCTCATGCGCTCCGCATACTCTAAGGCCTCCATGGTCTTTCCGGATTCGACCAGAGTTGCCATCAAGGCTTGATAAAGATCGGAGCTGGTCTCAAGATAGCCTCCCTTGTAGACCTCCAACGGATCTTGCGGGAGGGATAGACTTATGACCTCGAAAGCCTTCCTGAAATAGTCCTCAGCCTCATCAAATCGCTTCCGTTTTCTCTCTATCTCTCCCAGCCTGAAATAGCTGCGCCATAAGATCTCGTCAAGCTTTATCCCTTCCGATAATTCCAGAGAGCGACCGAAGAGCTCCTCCGCCTCCTTTTCCTCTCCCCGGAGGAGGTTTGCCTG
>JBHIBM010000170.1:0-4986 GCA_046759085.1 Candidatus Zixiibacteriota bacterium | reverse complement strand
GTTATGCTGAAGACCCACAAGCCGGAGCAGAAACGCGCTTACGCAAGTCCTGGGTCAAGGAAACGAGGACAAAGCTATTACAAACAAGTAATCCAAAGAATCTATGAAGCGACCCCAGGTTCACTCGGGTTCTCTCTTGTTGGAGACGGCAAAGACAACTACCTGTTAGTGCTTGTGGTGAGACTTCGCGACGGCCGCGATTTAGGATCACTCCAGGGCAAGGTCGCCTCAATACCAGAGGTTCAAGCTACCGCCATTTATGCTGACGAGCGTGAGACGCTCATTAACATGCTCCCTCCACGTTTAGCGCGCGACATAACAAAATACTTCTGTTCGAACTCGTGGCTTGAGGTTTGGCATTCTTACTACTCCACACCTCAGACTATAAACCATCACTAAACCGGCGGGAAAGCTTGACCTGCACAGTACACGTTGCTTACTGCTTCGGCTACATATACAGTCCGGCAGAACACTTCTTGACAAATACCGTCATCTCTCGTTTCTTACGCAAGTCTCCGTTTGGCCGTGAAGTCCAAGTGCGTAAATGTGACCGGATATTATGACGACAAGCTCTCCGCCCAGCGACTTTTGCGTTGCTATGAAATCGCCCCGCCACGTGTTCAGCAATATCTGGAAGCGGAGATCGAGCATGTTCTCCAGAGGATCCGTCCCGGCGATCTGGTTTTAGAGCTGGGTTGCGGCTATGGCCGACTTCTCCACCGGCTCGTCTCAAAAGCCCGCATGGTTATCGGCATTGACACCTCTCTTGCCAGTCTGCTTCTCGCTCAGCAGATGCTCGATGACGTCTCGAATTGCCAGTTGATTAAGATGAACGCACTTCATCTCGCCTTCCGCGACAGAGTTTTCGACCTAGTAGCCTGCATCCAGAACGGAATTTCGGCATTTCATGTGAATCAGAAAGACTTAATCCGGGAAAGCATCCGCGTCACCAAACCGGGAGGAACAGTCCTCTTTTCAAGCTATTCCGACAAGTTCTGGGACGATCGATTGGAATGGTTCAGGCTGCAGTCGGAGGCCGGGTTTCTGGGGGAGATAGACCCCGAAAAGACCGGCGACGGTGTTATCGTATGCAAGGACGGCTTCACCGGAACGACGGTCCGCCCCGAGCAGTTCCTATCGCTGACCGCTGGACTGAATGTGGATGCCCGGCTCGTCGAGATTGACAAATCAAGCCTGTTTTGCGAGATCATCCCCGCTGATACCTCCGCTTGTTCCTGAGGGTAGTTAGAGTATACCCCATACCGCGGCATATCGGGAAACCGGGAAACGGAGAGTCTCTGGCGTTCTTAGAACAGTCCTCCGTAGTAGAGCTCACTCACCAATTTCGACGATTTTCCTTGACAAATGCCTAAGGAATAATTAGCTTTGACCGAAAAACGATATTAGTCTAATTGTTCAATCGATGGTGTTGGAACAGAGCAGAAAAGACAGCATAGTCTTAGCAGCCCAGAAGCTATTCACCCAGTTTGGCCCGCGCAAGACCTCGGTGGATGAAATCGCCCGGCTGGCTCAGGTGTCCAAGGGGACAATCTACAACCATTTCAAAAGCAAGGAAGAGATATACTCTGCGGTGGTCCAGCAGGAGCTTACCAGCTTGATTGAGCAGATTCAGGAGGCGGTAGGGAAGGAGAGTGACTCCATCGGGAAGATGCGTGCCTATTTATTGACCAAGATCAGCAGAGTCAGGGAGTTGGTCAATTTCTACCACGTCACCAGGGAGGCTGCGGTCGAATACTGGCCCCGTATCAAAGGGGTCAAGGAGACCTACCTCAAAGCAGAAAGGTCCTTACTCCAGAGCATACTCATAGAAGGAAACCACAGGGGAGAGTTAGTGGTACCGGAACCGGAGTTGTTTGCCCACATAATTGCAGCATCGACCTCTGGGATGGAGGCTCCCTGGTTGCTCAGCGACCTCTCCGTCAGCCTGGAGGAATTTGTCGATTCGGTGGTGGAGTTGTTTTTCAAGGGGATTGCGACAAAAAGCTGAAAGCCGATGATCGGAGAACTGATGAAAATCCGCAGTTGGATATTGATAATGCTGCTTGTTCCAAGTATCTCCTTAGCTGCGGAGAGGTTAAGCATCAGTCTGGAGGAGGCCATCGAGCTTGGCCTCAAGCAGAATCGCACTCTCAGGATCGCGAGGGAGCGGGTACAAGCCAGCGAGTATGGGGTCAGGTCGGCCAGAACCGCCTTTTTCCCGCATCTCTCAGGCGGTGGAACTTACACCCGTCTGGACGAGCGTCCCTTCATCGACGCCTCCGGCTTCGGGAGGATGTTTGACCCTCTGATGGCTCCCTTCGAGGATCTAGTGAATAAGGGTTATCTCGACCCGGCGACGTTGGAGGGACTTCAAGGTGAAGGTCCGGGCAGGATTTATGTCGGGCAGGCAGATAACTACATTGTCAACCTCTCCGTGCAGCAGCCGCTATTCACTGGGGGAGCTCTGAGAAGCAGCTACAAGATCGCCCAGCGAAATGCGGAAACGGAGAGGTGGAACCTCCAGCGTGACCAAAGGCAGGTGCGCCTGGATGTTACCGAGGCCTTCTTAGGATTGGTGAAGGCTCAAGGATTCCTGAAGGTGACCAAAGAATCGATCTTGCAGTTGGAGGCCCACATCAACGACCTTGAAAACCTTTACGCCGAGGGGATGATCATCGAAAACGACCTTTTGAAAGCACGGGTACAGTTATCCACTGTGAGATTGCAGAACAACCGTGCCGAGAACGGCGTGAAGATGGCGAGCTCCTACCTCTGTCACCTTCTGGATCTGGATCTGGACACCGAGATCATTCCGGAGGAGATTCCGCAACCGTCGGAGGAAAGCTTACGGAGCCTCAATTCTTACACCTCAAATGCTCTCCGGAAAAGGGCGGAGCTGAAGGCGATGAGCGCTCAGAATGAGATGGGTAAGTCCCTGGTGTCACTGCAGAGAGCCAAGTATTTGCCCAGCCTCTTTCTGCTGGGGAACTACGACTGGAGGCGTCCCAATCGCCAGTACGAGCCCGAATTCTACGGGAGCTGGAATTTGGTCCTGGCGATGCAACTTGATCTTTTCAGCTGGGGCGAGACCCATTACAGGATCCAGGAGGCCAAATCCAGATACCAACAGATTTCGGAAGCCACCCGACTTCTGGAGAACAGAGTTGCCCTCCAGGTCAAGCAGGCATATCTGGGACTAGAGGAGAGTCGCAGGGCGGTGGAGCTGGCAGAGGAGGCTTTGAGGCAGGCGGAGGAGAATTACCGGGTCACCAGCGAGAATTTCCGCGCCAGCGTGGCCACCAACACGGATCTCTTGGATGCCCAGGCGGATTTGACAAAAGCCAAGACCGAGAAAATAAATGCTCACGCGGATCTGCTCGTTGCCGAGGAGAGATTCAAATTCGCAACTGCAGGATACCAGTAATGAGAAATCGTCCATTTTCGAGAAAGAGGTTGAGTTCATTTCTGCCCCTCCTTCTGCTCGCTTTGGCAGTGTTGTTATCCGCCTGTCGGGGTGGTCCTGAAGAGAAGCATGAAACTGCGGAGGCAATTCCGGTGGAGGTGGCATTTGCCATCAGAGGCGACCTCGAGAGAACTCTCTCCTTTTCCGGAACCGTCGAGCCGTGGCGGGAAGCCTCCCTGGGGGCACAGATCTCGGGTAAAATTGAGAAGATATTCGTCGAGGTCGGCGAGGAGGTCCAAGCCGGAAAGCCGCTGGTTCAGATGACCGGGGAACAATTGACCTCGGCCAAGGCGCAACTGACCTCCACCGAGAAGGACTGGAAGAGGATGAGATCCCTTCTGAAGAAGGGAACTATCACTCAGCAGGCCTTTGATAAGATAGATGCCAGCTACGAGGCCGCCAGGGCTAACTACGAGCTGGTGCTGGAGAGCACCCGCATCAAGGCTCCTTTTTCCGGAACAATCACCGCCAAATACTTAGAGGAGGGGGAGGTCTTCACCCTCTTCGGGGGAGCGGCTGGTAGCCCGGCAATCTTGGAAATCATGCAGCTTGACCCTGTAAAGGTGATAGTTCGGACCCCGGAGAGGGAAATCCCCCATATCAAGCCCGGACTTCGAGCGACTGTAGGTGTCGACGGCTATCCGAATAAGACCTTCAAAGGTAAGGTCTATTTAGTCGAGCCCGCCGCCGACGAGAAGACCCACACCGTGGCCGTACGGATTATGATTCCCAATAGCAATCGGAGGCTGAAACCGGGGATGTTTGCTGATGTCAACCTCTTCCTGGGAACTGCCCTCACGCTGCTGGTGCCTCGGGACGCCTTGGTCCGCGAGGTAGGAACTGGGAAGTATCACCTCTTCGTGGTGGAGGGGGATACTGCCCGTCGTCGGGAGGTGGCACTGGGTCAAGAGCATGGAGAGATGGTGGCGATTGAAAGTGGTTTGGACTCTGGGGAGTTAGTGATCACCACCGGACGTACTCTTGTGAACGAAGGGACTCCGGTCTCGATCACGAAAGGCGAGGACGAAGAATGAATCTCCCCCAATTCTCGGTCAATCGCCGAATCACAGTCTTGATGATTTTCTTCACCCTTTTCATCTTCGGGGCGGTTTCCTTTTTCCAACTTCCGGTGGATCTTATGCCGGAGATTGAACCCCCGTCGGTGAGCGTCATCACCTTCTACCCCGGCGCCGGTGCCGAGGACGTGGAGACAAAGGTCACCGAGGTGATTGAGGATGCTATCTCCGTCGTCAGCAACTTGGAACACCTCAACTCTATCTCTCAGGACAACCTGTCGGTGGTTACTGCCATCTTTTCCTGGGGGACAGACCTCAACGAAGCCTCCAATGATATCAGGGATCGTCTTGACTTCGTCAAGCGTAGGCTCCCCGATGATATTGAACAACCCCGCATCTTCAAGTTTAACACCTCGATGTTCCCCGTAATGGTCGCCGGGGTTACCGCTGTGCAGAGTTATGATGGGTTACACTACCTGATTAAGGAGAAGATGGCCGACCCCCTCA
>JBHIBM010000169.1:0-5029 GCA_046759085.1 Candidatus Zixiibacteriota bacterium | reverse complement strand
GCTGGGGGTTGTTCTGTTTTGTGCGTATGTCGTTGGGGGATAGGGGATATCATTCGGTGACAGGGGGAGTCTTCCCATACTTCTGCGCCTTTGGAATGGTGGCCTTTAACCCCAGAATATGGGGTCCTGGCAAGTCAAGGGCGGCAAACGGCAAACAGCAAACAGTAGATAGTAGAGAGTAGATAGTAGGTAGGGGGTAGTTGAGCTCCGGGGCCGCCAAACGGTGGGGGTAGAAGCTCCACCTTAACTGACTGGCAGTTTTGCTCGGCTAGTCAGCCAGGGGCTGATCCGCTTGCCCGCCTCAGGCGGGCCTCAGGCGGAAAAGCCGAGCCCATTCAATTTTAAGAGAGGCCGCCGGGCGTAGGCGGGGCATTCCTGCTCTGGAAGATCATGATATGAGAGAAAGTATAGAGCGGTGAATCTACCACCGCCTATTCTTTCGGGTGTCGGATGAGGTCTCCCATACCAACAGGCAGGGTAATCTCCTTAATCCGCAGTGAATCAACCTCTACAGAATACCCTCAGTCGTTTGGTGTTTCAGAAGTGAGAGCCTGTTTGCGGAGAGGGTGATGCTGGCCTAGAAAGCCCAGCCTAGTCGGTGAGGGTCAGGCTCGAAGGAATAGCTGGAGCATTCCTGCTCGGAAGTGATTCTCCGCATGCAAGCAATCATTGGGTTGGAGTTTTCGTCTATCGAGCCTCTGAGAAGTAACACCGCGAGAGCGGGGTGGCTCCTCTGGGAATGGGACCGAAGTCCGTTTTCACAGCTCCTGCGTCAGTTCGGAGATTTAACATTCATCCTGAGCTTCCGATAAAGGAACAGAGGACAATTTCGGGCAGAGGGGGGTATAGTCTGCCCCGTAATGTGGTTTGATTATGTCAAGGAAGCGGACAGTCTGTTGTCCACGGTGGCTTCTGGGAAGCCTGCTTTTAACCTCGTTCGTCCTTTTTCTGAACGGTTCATGCTGGTCACAGGCTGAGGAGAGCAGGACGATACCAGAAGGCTCCGGGGGATTTGAGATTGTGTCCCACCCCCCGGGGGCAACGGTTCACTTCTCCGGGGAATACGACCTGGTGGCCACCACCCCCTTTCTGGTCAGACACCAGCTTGTCGGAACTTACTCCGTGAAGGCCACCAAGCCGGGATACGAGACTTACTCCCGGAGACTATCCTTCCCCCCGGCGAGTCAGGGTCGATTGACCATAGAGCTGAAATCGAGAACCCCCCTCAAAGCCGCCTGGCGATCACTGATCCTGCCGGGCTGGGGGCAGTTCTACTCCGGGGAGAAGACTCGGGGCGTGATCATCTCCACCTTAGGATACGGGGCAGTTCTGACTTCAGTCATAGCTGAACTCCGCTATCAGGATCGCGAAGACAAATATGAGGCGGTGCTTAGTGATTACCAGGCTGCAAAAAGCATAGAGGAGAGAAACCGACTCAGGCTCATCTTAGAGGATAAACACCAGAAGGCTTACGATGCCGAGACCTTGAAACGCAACCTCCTGATAGTAACCGCCGCGGTCTGGGCTTACAATGTCATCGACGCTCTCGTCTTTTTCCCGGACCAGAAGGTGGACCTGCAAGTTGGAGAGGACTTCAGCTTAAGAGAGAGAGAGTTGACGGTCAAGCTATGCAAGAGATTCTGAGGAAAAGGTTCAATAGCGTTGTTGCAATCGCCGTTCTCTTTCTGGCGGTTGGTCTGGTCTCTTCCCTTTCGAATTGCGGGCGAAAGCTCGATCCTCTCTCCTCCGAGGAGGGGGTGAGGGATCTGCCGCCGACTCCCCAGAATCTGACGGCGCTGGTGGGCGATCGGTCGGTAAAACTCTCCTGGGAGGTCTCAGATAGCAGCACTTACCGGTTCAGAATCTACCGCTCCGACTCCTCCAGCAGCGAGCCAGAGCTGGTTGACTCCACCGCCACGAGGGAGTTCACCGATAACGGTCTGGTCAACGGTCAAAGTTACTTCTATCAGATCTCCTGTGTCGATTCCTCCGGTTTCGAGGGTTACAAATCTAGGCGGGTTGAAGCGGTCCCGGACGCTTTCGGGGTTCTGATCGAAAACGGCAGCGAGTTCACCAACACGATCGCCGTCACCTTGAGTTTGATAGCTCCCCCGGGCACCGATCATGTGATGCTCTCCAACGATTCGACCTTCACCGATGGAGTCTGGATCAATTTCGCCTCCACCCGGAGCTGGTTTCTCACCGGCGGCGACGGCGAAAAGAGGGTCTATGCTAAGTTTCGGGATCTGTTGGGAAATCCGACCATCTCTTATTATCACGATTCGGTAACCTTGGACACCAAGGCCTCCATCCTGAGGGTTAGTGAGAACTCCGGAGGGGCGGTTCTGCAAGTTGGCGATACCCTGCATCTCCTCTTAGAGAGCGGGGAGACTCAAGGGGAGGCCAGCGTCGATATAGGAGAACTGGTCACCGGCATAAAACTATACGATGACGGCAGCTTCGGCGATTCTGAGTCTGACGATGGCATCTACGAACACGACTACGTCATTCCCATCGGTCTGGAGACCGAAGAGGAGCCGATCGTGGGGCATTTCACCGATCGGGCCGGGAATGTTGCCGCCGATTTGGTCGGCACCGGCGCAGTGACGATCCGAAACCCTCCCGCTGCGGTTCACCTGTTCAAGCCCTATGCCCCTCCAAAGAGTCGGGGGGTAATCATCCTGCACTGGTCGAGGTCGAACGACGAGCAGTTCGCCTTCTATTCGATATACCGTTCCACCTCCTCGGGAGTGGATCTGAACTCCACCCTGGTCACCTCCCTCAACGATCCCAGCACCACGACTTACACCGATTCCAATCTTGTCGAGGACATCTACTATCACTACGTCGTTTACCTCTTCGACAATCACAGCCTTTACAGCGCCTCCAACGAGGACTCCGCCCGCACCGGCAAGAATTCACCTCCGGAGCCTTCAGTCCTCTACCAACCTTACGGTGAGAACTGGTGGACCTTACATCTCTCCTGGAGCCAGAACGAAGATGAAGATTTCGCCAACTATCAGCTCTTCAGGGCGGAGCAGACCGACTTCTCTGACTCGATTCTAATAAAGGTCTTTGCCCCTCAGGAGAGCACCTATTATAAGGATTCGACCCTGGCCGGGGATTCGACCTACTATTACCGGGTGATGACATACGACCAGGGGGGACTCTTTTCGGCCTCCAACCTGGTTTCCGGCACCACCTTGGAGAATACGCCCCCGGAGGCCTCCATACTCTTAACTCCTCAGCTGGTCAACTCCGATTCCCTGAAACTGACCTGGAGCCTAAACGATGAAAACGATTTCGAATCCTACCGGCTGTATAGATTGGACGGGAGCGACACCGCCAGCGTCGGCGACGATGACCTTTTGCTGACCATAGAAACTGACCAGAACAGCGGGGAGTTTATCGACCCGGATTTGACCAAGGGACAGAGCTACTGCTACCGGCTCTACACTCACGACAAGGGGGGATTGTCAACTCGTTCCAATGCCGTCAGCTACTCCGTACCACTTTTCAGGAAACCGGACACAGGAAACAGGTAACAGGAGACAGGGGACAGGGAACAGGAGATAGGAGATAGGAGATAGGGACCTCAGGCGACGCCGGGCTACAAAGCCCAACCTATTCGACTGTAGCGGAAACCTCTAGGTTTCCATCGAGAGCAAAGAGCAAAGAGCAGACAGGGAACAGGTAACAGGAGATAGGAGAGTCATCGCTGGTGGGCTCTGTCAACTGTGAACCGTGAACCGTGAACTGTGAACCAACGGGGGAGGTAGGTTGAGGGCCGTCGAGGGCTTTCACAATTTCATCTGGATATTCTGGGGGACGATTAGGTCGTTGACCTCCCCACGGCTGTTTACGCCCTGGGCGGTGTTGGCGCTCCTGCAGGGAATCCTGCTTCTCCTGCTTCTTTATTTTCTGGTGCCACCCGTGGACAAAATCATGGTTCCGGTTTTGAAATCGGTCTTCGGGGATCGCTTCTTCCACTTCCCGGGAAGTCTGGTGCTCTTGCCGAAAGCTTTCTACTACGGAAATCTCCTCCTGGGAATCATAGCGGGAAGCTTTTTAGGCGGAGTTGCCGCTTACCTGTTTGCCGGTCACTTCTCCGGAGAGAGGGGAAGTTTCAAAGGAGGTCTGTCGCTGGTATTCTCGAGGTATCCGAGCCTAATTCTTCTCTGGGCAGTGGGGACTCTGCTGTTTGTGCTGATTCTGGTCTTCCCCCAGAAGCTGTTTTCGTCTCTGGTTGTGGGCTCCCCACGACGAGCCCTGGCGTTGCAGGTCGGCTCCTTCACCCTGGCGCTGGCGGCGGTCACCTTCTTCACCTACGCCTTCATCTCCGTCGTCCTGTCGCGGTCGAAAGTCCTAGACTCCATAAGGGAGAGCTTTCAGTTGGCGCGGCGGAGGTTTCTCTCCACCTTCTTTTTCGTCTCCATCCCGTTTCTGATCCACCTCCCCCTCGATTATCTCCTCTCTTACCCGGAGGTTATAGTCACCAAGTTCAATCCCTACCTGGTGGTTTACCTCGTAGCGCTGGCGATAGCAGTTTCTCTTTTGAGCAGCTTTCTGTTAGTGGGGAACCTCACCCAGATGTATGAGCTGACCAGGGGGGAGAGCTTTAGATGATTGGTGCGACGACTGCACTCTTTTTGTTGTGCGCTGCGATTACGCTCGCATCCGGCGTGGCGCTTCTGCGCAGATTTCGGCCGCTGCGGGAGGCAGTTCCTCTGGGAGCGGCCTTGATCTTCTGTTCGCTTCTGCCTTTCGGCTTCTCTCTGGTGACGCTCGAGAAGGGGGAGCTTTACTCCTGGGGACTTCTTTTAGTGCTGCCGGGAGTCTTTTTGTGGATAGCGTTTTTGTCTCTCTTTGGAGCTAGTCTCGGACTCGGAGTCGGGGGGAGAATATCCCCCGCCTGGAAGAAATACTCCTTCTTCAATCTCGCATTGGCATTGATTGTTCCGCTTCTCTATCTAATCACGAATTATCCCGGCTATAAATATCTGTATGAAGGCGGCGGCTACTTGCTCTT
>JBHIBM010000168.1:0-5081 GCA_046759085.1 Candidatus Zixiibacteriota bacterium | reverse complement strand
GAAAAGCGAGCGCAAATCGGGGTCGGTCTCGTCGCTTCCCACCTTGGGGTTCTCCGGGGAGTCCGGCAACCAGTTGAACACCACAAAGAAATCCCCGAAGCTGATTGTCGGTCTCTCCTCCTCGGCGATTTCGAAATTCACCCACTCTGGAGGCGCAACCGCGTTGATTCGATAGGGGCCGGCTAAGATATTCGCGGGGAAGCCCTCAACAGCATCATACACCGCCAGTTCGAATTGCTGCACGTCATCAACATAGGCGCAACACCAAGATACCTCCACTGGATAGACTGGGGGAGTCATCCTCACCGCGCAGGAGTTATTATCATACTGCGGGAAGCCCCGGGAGAAGAACGACTCCGGTTGACCGTCGTCGTATCTTATTCCCCATCCCTCCACCACCTCGAAGATGATAGGGTCGGAAGAACCTCCCTCCGGAAAGTAGCCAACATTCTGGTTGGGGGAATTATCGACCGCCGAGATGTAATACCAGACCTCTGTTCCAGCTTCTTGAGAGGGGATATAGGCCCTGTAGTTGTCATCCCCGAGGCTGTCCATTCGGGTCTCCGTCCAGTCTGTTTGATTGACTGAATAATGAACAGAGGCTTGCCCGACTCCGGACTGGTCAGTGATAGTCGCCTCTACTGAGTAATCCCCTCCCTTGGTAAAGCCCATGGGGATGTCTGTATGTAGTATCACCGGGGGAAGCAAATCCTCCGTTTCGTAGTAGATCACCCAGGCACGTATATTGAGATCATTATCACTCAGAACCACCCAATCTTCGTTGGGGAGTTTATACTTGGAGCGCTCTTCAGTGCCGCCGTCGTTGTCTCCGGTTATATAAGGTGGTGGCTCGCGAATATACTCTATCCCGATGTGAAAATCGGAGGTGCCGATATCTACCTTTGGCTGGAAATGTATCTCTTGGAAGGTGCCGTTGCCATATAAGAAAACCACAGAATCAAGTATCTCTTCACCCGGGTAGCCAAACCCGTCGTCGAGCCAGAGGTGCAACCCGGCTGGGCCGGGTCCCCCTTGTGAGACAACTTCGCAATAACTGAGGGTACAAGGTTGTGAAGGGGTGAACCTCACTGCCCACTGAATTCCGACCTCGGTGAGCTCCTCCCAGACAAACATGGGGTCGGTGTCGTAAGCGATAACTTCCTCCGCGGGGGTCTTTGTGTTTCCGAGACAGAGAAAAACAAGTACAACGAAGATGAACTTAAAGTGCCTTCGCGAACTCTTCTTCATTAGGTCTATCCAGAAAGAAAATGGCCTAACCATCTCTATTTGATCAAGACCACCTTTGTGGTCTGTTTCATTTCGTCACATTCGAGTCTCAGGAGATAAAGGCCACTCCCTACCTGCTCGCCGCCGTCGTCCCTGCTGTCCCAGGAAATCTGATTCACCCCACCTGCAGAGTCAACTGAAAACTGACCATCGAACAGAGTGCGGACCAATCTCCCGGTGAGGTCATAGATCTTCAGTGAGTGCTTTGAGCTTGACCTCAGATCGGGCAGCCGATATATTATCTTCGTTGTCGAATTAAAGGGGTAGGGAAAGCTCTCGATCCGACAGATCTGTCTGGGGGAGAGGTAAGTTTTTGAGTCATCGTCAGATATGCCGGTCGTCCTCTCCGAGGTCAAATAGACGTGGGGTTCTCCCCCTCTACAGTCGGAAAAGGAGATGCTTGCCCCTACCTCGAGATTGAAAGCCAAAGCGGGTTCGCCGTGCTGGAATAATCTCCGACCATCGTCGTTGACCTGCGAAGGCCCAGACCAGGTGTCACCGTTGTTGCGGGAGCTGGTGGAGAAAATCTTGGTAGCATCTGGCCCGGTCAGCCAGACAACATATAGATTGCCCAAATCATCAGAACTGATGGAAGCACAACTCGCTTGAGAATAGAGGTTGTCGTTAAACTGGAAGGAGAGTGACCAACTCATCGCGCCGTCGGTCGACTTCGACACATAGACGTTGTCTGCTCCACCGGAGGAGTTATCCGACCAGACGCAGAAGAGCTCCCCCTCTGGAGTGGAGGCCAAATCCGAGAAATAGCGAAAAGCTGCATAGCTGCCGTCATCCACTCGGACATTGGGCTCGAAATCCTGGGCACCTGCAGAAGGAGTGAGGATTACTGCTCTCAAAAACAGCGACAGAAGGATTGCCTTAGCTCTCATTTGAACATCAGAGGATGATTTCCTGAACCGCAGTTGACAAAATATGACATTGGCTTGAAAAAATCAAACCTAAAAATTACCGTCTGACTTTCTAATTCTAAAGGAGTAAGAGATGGTCAAAAGCCTCGTTTCCACTCTCGTTTTCCTGCTGCTGATCGCTTTATTTGTGACCTGCGGGGAGAGAGAAATCTCAGAGAGAGAAAAAATCGACACCGGCATGGAGCTGCTTGGCAAACTCGACGCCAAGATGCTCACCGCGGAGACCGGATATGCGCTCGGAAGCCCGGTGGAGCTGAAGATGGAGATCAAGAATATCTCCGAGGAGGTCATCAATCTGAAATTCCCGACAAATCAGAGATACGACTTCTTCATCTTCAAGAAGGGGGATCTGGTGTGGAGGTGGTCTTACGATAGGCCCTTTGAGGAGGTACACGGAAGTGTAGATCTCCGTTCCGGCGAAAGCTTGGCATTCACCGAAACGTGGGACACCGCCAAATTAGACGAGAAACATCCTGGTGGAGAATATCAGGTGGTAGGGGTATTAACCACCGCTTTCCCGATAGCCACCAATTTCGTCGAGATCGGTCTGGCGGACTAAGGATTCTGGCGGCGGTTGATCTCCGTTGAGGTCAAGAGCTGGTGCAAGGCTCTTAGAGGATGTGAAAGGGGTGGAACTGGTTCAACCGCGGTGTAACCCGGGTTGAAAGCCGAGCCCAAGCAGGAAATTCCACACCCTGATCACATATCCTCACTCTTTGAGAACTCCTCGAACGCTGGGAGCATTTGCTGAGTTCCCCAGGGAACTCCTTTGCCGAAGATTCGCTTCATGACCTCTACAGAGAAGACTAGAAGAATCGATGGCAGTTACGGTGAAGGCGGTGGGCAAATCTTGAGGAGCTCTTTAGCTCTCGCCTCTTTGCTGAAACAGCCGATCGAGATATTCAATATCAGGAAGGGGCGGTCCAAACCGGGTCTGGCACCCCAACATCTGACCGCGGTTTCGGCCTCCCGGAGGATCACTTCCGCGGAGCTGGAGGGTGCTCAGTTAGAATCACAGTCCCTGAAGTTCGTTCCCAATGACGTTGCTGCTGGAGATTACTATTTCGATGTCGCCGAGCTCAAAAGGAGCGCTGGCAGCACTTCTTTAGTCTTTCAAACTTTACTTCTACCACTGAGTTTCACTTCCAAAGCCTCCACTTTAATCTTGAAGGGAGGCACCCATGTCCCTTTTAGTCCCCCGTTCGACTATCTGCAGGAGGCGTTTCTCCCGACGCTGAGAGAACTGGGAATCCACTGTAGCGCCGAAATCCGCAAGTGGGGATATTATCCCGCCGGTGGGGGGGAGGTCTTCTTCGAAATAGAACCCACCTCCGGAATCGGGCCGATTGAGATAGAAGAGCCGGGGAGGTTAAAGGAGATATCGGTCCTCTCCGCAGTCAGCAACCTTCCTGACCACATCGCCCAGAGGCAAGCCAAGGCCGCCGCCGATTTCTTGAAGAAAATGCGACTGAACCCGATCGTGAAACCCAAGAGAGTCCTTTCCTCGAGAGAGGGGACTTACGTCTTCATCCTAGCGGAATTTGAAAGGGTTTTTGCAGGCTTCTCCTCTTTGGGTCAGAAGGGGAAGCCGGCGGAGAAGGTGGCTTTGGAGGCTTGTGAGCGATTCAAGGAATACTGGGATTCTCGGTGCGCTTTTGAGCCTCATTTGGCAGACCAGATAATCTTATATCTAGCGTTGGGGAAGGGAGAATCACGATTCACCGTCAGCAAGATTACTCAACATCTATTGACAAACGCCTGGGTGGTGAGGCAATTTCTTCCGGCCAGGATCGAGGTCAAAGGGCGGATAGGGGAAAAGGGGGAGGTTAGAATAAGAGGCTCTAACATCACAAGGAGATTGCAGGAATCGAACTCTCAAGACAGAGACCGGTGATCCCCATATGCGATTCCTTGCATCTTTTCCTGCTATCGCTCATTCGATTATGAATCACCTGAGATTGAATCTGGAAGCAAAAAAGAGAGAGACAGGATAATCCTGCCTCTCTCTGATCCGCGCAGGTTGTCGGGACAAGAGGTTAGCCGACGGTTTTTTTGATCTCGTCAAACAGGTCTTCGGGCGCGACAATGCCCTTGTAGGTTGCTTCCCCCAGGATTTTCTTGGTGGCCTCGTGAGTATCCCGAGGCGCGACGATCAACACCGGAATGTCTTGGATCCTGCAGGCGAAAAGCATGTCCTTCGGGGAGGTGGGGATACCTGCAGCGGGAGTCAGCTTGTGCGCGTAACCGACTACTACGTCGACCTCCCCCTTGCTGAGATGATTGACATACTTGCCATGCCCGTCAACCCCGTTAGACAATGGCAGGGTGTCAATTCCGCTGATCGCCAGACGTGTCAGAATGGTCGAATCTGTTCCTTCAAGATATCCTACTGTCGCCATGTTCACTCCTATAATCTAGTATTGTGTCCTCTGTAAGTTCTTTGCGCCTATACCCAGCCACGTAACTTCATCACCTCAGCCACTCTTTCGATGGCAACCATATAGGCCGCCATCCGCATGTGGACGTTGTGTTTTTTCTGCATGCTGTAAACATCGTGGAAGGCCCTGGTCATCTTGTGGTCCAGTCTCTGGTGCACATCGCCCTCCTCCCAGTAGTAATTGTAGGCGTTCTGAACGCACTCGAAGTAGCTGACGGTCACCCCACCGGCGTTGCACAAAAAATCGGGGATGTCGAAGACCCCGTTTCTAAACAGGATCTCGTCCGCCTCCGGGGTGGTGGGGCCATTTGCCAGCTCGGCCACGATCTTAGCCTTGATGTTCTTGGCGTTCTCCTTGGTGATAACGTTCTCTAAAGCGGAGGGGTAGAGCACATCCACCTCCAGCTCCAGAATCTCCTCGTTGGAGATCT